>CAZUPX010000270.1:0-3053 GCA_964622155.1 uncultured Planctomycetaceae bacterium
ATCAATTCCTGGCCTTGGCCACCGACCATGCCGGCAATCGCGAACAACCGCCGCCCAGCGTGTTGGCGCCCGATGACGGCTCGCGGCCGAACTTGGGTGCGCCCCCCAATGTCGGGCAGACCACACCGCAGGACCTGGGGCCGGTGACTCCGACCAGCTCTCAGCCATCCACTAATCCGTTGTTCGTCCAAGCGGAGGCGAATGTGCCCTCGGCAGTGCCCGGCACGGGTGCGTCGGAATTCTCTACGGTTCTCCAGCCGTTCACCGGGCAAGCATTCGCCACTGGAATTCCTCAAAGCCACGCGGACATTGGTCCCCTGGCCGTCCTGGTCATGCCCGACGGGTCTGTGCTCGCCAGCGGAGGAAGCACGCGTGGCCAACTCTTCAAGTTCTCCAAGGATGGCGGTGCCGTCACCGCGCCCTTCGCAAGTCTGACCTATCCAGTCTTCAACATGGCGTTGGACGCGCAAGGCAGGCTCTGGGCGACCACCGGCGGCGGTCCACTCGTCCAGTTGGATCCCGTCGCAGGTCAGATCCTCCATCAGTTTGGCGATAGCATTACGCAGGCGCTGGCCGTCGATCCCAAGACCGGGCTGCTGTACGTCTCGACCGCCAACGGCATTCAGTCTTTCGACCCGACATCGGGTGTGTTTCGCCCCTATAGCAACGTGCGGGTGGACAGCTTGGCTTTTGGCCCCGATGGCTCCCTGTGGGCCACCGTTTGGCCGAACCGTGGCGACGTTATCCGCTTTGACTCCAAGGCCAAACCGCAAGTGATGCTCCATTTCGATGACGATGTTGATTCACTGGCCTTCGGCCAGAGCGGCTCGGTGCTTGCCAACTTGCTGTTCATTTCGCACAACGACGGAGCCGGCCACAGCGGAGCAAGTTCGCTGACGATGGTCGACTTAGCCACGCTCCACACGGTCTCTGTGGCCAACGGTGGCACGCGCGGTGAGACCATCGCGACCACTGCGGATGGGAAGGTGCTGATTTGCCAGTCTCACCAGATCGATGTGCTGGCTCCTGTCCTGGCGCCGCAGGTCATCGCCACCAACCCGGCGGCCAATGTCATCGTCGGCCTGCCGCTGGGAAGCATTAGCATCACCTTCGACCGTGATATGTCCTTGGGTCAGGCCACCGATGCAGCTTCGGTGCTCAATCCAGTCAATTATCAATTGATCGGCCAGTCCGGTGGCGCGGTGACGATCGAAGGCGTCCGGTACGATGCGCCAAGCCGCACCGCTGTGCTCACGTTTGGTGCCCTCGCACCTGACTATTATAAGTTGGACGTCGCCGTGGTCGTCCAAAGCAGCGATGGACTGGCTCTGCAAGCGCCCTACCGCACTCACTTCTCGGCGGCCGCCGACCTTTCGACCGCAGTGAAGTTGCAATTTGCCAACTCTCGTTCCGACCGCAGGGGTGGCACGGTCTCGTACGACGTGACGGTCACGAATGTCAGCGGGAACGATCTGCTCACGCCGTTCTTGTTAGCGCTGGACCCCGCCCAGTATTTCCAGGGTCAGCCCCAGGGTACGACTGGCCAGACAGCGGGCGGTATCTGGCTGATCGATATCGGCGCTGGCTTGCCCGACGGAACCTTGCACCCCGGTCAGGTGATCAGCGCCCACACAGTAACCATCGTCGATCCCTCCGCACAGCGCACGGACTTTGGTCATGGCATATACGCGATTCCGGCGCCTACGTCGGCGCCGGTGCTTGACTCCCAACCTGTTACGGCTGCCACGGCCGGCCAGCCCTACGTTTACCAGGCTTCGGCCCATGATCCCGCTGGCCAGACACTGGCTTATCTCCTTTACAGCGGCCCCGATGGCATGAGCCTCGATGGGAACAATGGCCTGCTTACCTGGTCACCCACTACGGCCAGCCTCGCGCGAGCACCAGTTATTCTCAAAGTCTACGATTCCTTGGGCGGTTCGACGACGCAGTCGTTCACTATCCAGGTCTTTGGAGGAAATAGGCCGCCAGTCTTCGATCCGATCCAGACGCCCATCCAAGGCACGGAGGGCCAGCTCCTAGAAATCGTGCTTTTGGCCAGCGATCCGGACGGCGATCCGCTCAGTTTCCGGGTGGACAACCTGCCGGCGGGCGCCGTCCTTGACCCCGTACGCCAAGTCCTTGATTGGACGCCCGACTATCAATCTGCCGGAACGTACAGCCATGTCCGCCTGACCGTGAGCGACGGTGTTCAAGACGTCAGCCAGACGGTCACGTTTCTGATCGCCAACACGCGCCGGCCGCCCGTCCTGATCCGCCCGTCCGACCGGACCATCCGCGAGGGAGATTCTCTTCGCATTCGGCTTCAGGCCAGCGATCCCGAAGGCAATCCCGTCACGTTCTCTAGCAATCTGTTGCCTCCCGGCGCATTGCTCGACCCGAACACCGGCGTGTTCGATTGGGTGCCCGCCTATTTCCAGCACGGCGTTTACCAGATCCCGTTTAGCGTAAGCGATGGCCAACTTTCGACGACCAAGACAACAACCATCAATGTGCTCAACGTTAACGCACTGCCACAGTTCGACAATCTTGACGGGTTTACGGCGCACGAAGGCGAAACGATCGACTTCCGCGCCTTTGCATTCGACCCCAATAACCCTGGCTTTATGCCGCAGGACCGGACCGGCGACGGCAACCTCACGGCACTTGAGGGCGCGGCACCGACGGTGACTTACACGCTTAGCAATCTCCCGAGCGGAGCGACATTCGACCCTATCACCGCGATTTTCTCCTGGCAGACAGGATATAGCGACCAGGGCAACCACATCGTCGCATTCACCGCGACCAACGATGGTGACGGCACTGGCCAGCCGCTGTGGGCAACCGCCAACATCACCATTACGGTCTTGAACACCAACCGGCCGCCGGCGCTGGCGGCCATCGCCAATCAGATCCTGAATCGTGGTGACGTACTCGTCGTGCCCATTGCGGCCCCGGATCCCGATGGCGATCCTGTCACACTCACGGCCTCTGGCCTGCCCGGATTCGGCTTGCCGGATTTCGCAACCCTGATCGACAACGGCGATGGGACCGGC
>CAZUPX010000271.1:0-2034 GCA_964622155.1 uncultured Planctomycetaceae bacterium
CGCTCGCCGACGCACTCGGCTTCCCGACCTTCAGCCTCGTCGGCCATTCGATGGGCGGCATGGCGATCGAGAAGATCGCCGCCGTCGCCCCCGACCGCGTGCGCGCGCTGGTACCGATCGCGCCGGTGCCGTGCGGCGGCCTGCCGTTCGACGCTGCGCGACGCGCGCTATTCGAGCGTGCGGCCGACCACCTTGCCGCGTGCGACGCCACCCCCAACCAGCAGCGTGGAATAGGCCTGCGCCCAATGGCCGCGGCCCCCACCTGGTACGTTTTCCAGTTTGGGGGTCCGACCGTGCTCGGTCGTGACGACAATCAACGTGTCGTCCAACATGCCGCGGGCTTCGAGATCGAGCACCAGCGTGCTCAGTGCTCGATCGAGCCCGGGGCAAAGCTGCTCGCGCATCAGCTCATAGTGGTAGTAGTGCGTATCCCAGGCGCTGTTGACCAGCTCGAACTCGTCCCACAGCACCGTGACGAATTGCGTGCCCGCCTCCAGTAACCTGCGGGCGACCAGCGATGCCTGGCCGAACAGGGTCATGCCGTATCGCTCGCGCATGGCGGGCGTTTCGCGGGCCACGTCCAGCGCGTCGCGAAGTGTGTTGGTCGTCAGATACGAAAAAGCCTGTTTGCGAAAATCGTTGAACGAACGCGTGGCCGTGCTGGCATCGACCATTCGCCGCGAGTCGTCGAATTGTTCGAGCAGGGACCTGCGACGATTGAGCCGATCGAGCGTGAGGCCGTCAGGCAATTGGGATTCAGCCGCCAGACCGAAGCGGCAATCGGGCTCTAGCGGTCCATACGGGTCTTTGCAGCGAATTGTCTGGTTGTCGAAAGTGTACGTGGAGGTGCGGGTTCCGGTTCCGTGAAAATCGCTCCACAGCGGATCGTACGCGCGCCCCAACCACGCTCCATAGGGGCCCGCGTTGTCGCCCGCCGCGTACGGTCTCCGCGAGCTGAGCCGCCAGGGAAGTCCAATGTTGCGCGCAATCGGCGGGGCCGGCTCGCCGCGCTGGTCAGCCAGATAATCGACCACCGAACCGATGAACGGCCAGTGTCGCGGATCGCGCGGGCTCATCTGCAGCGGCACGTCGATGGTCGGAATCGAGGTCAGCGTGAACGCCGAAGCGTGCAACGGATAAGGGTGCGTCATCGACCGCACGATCGTCGCGCGATCGATGATGCGCGCCGTCTGTGGTAACAGCTCGCCGATCTGAATGCCCGGCACGCTGGTCGAAATAGCGCCCAATTGGCCGCGCACTTGGGCCGGCGCGTCGGGCTTGGGATCGAACGTCTCCAACTGGCTGGCCGCGCCGTACAGGTACAGTAGGACACAGCGCTTGGCCTTGCCGAAGGAGCTCGCACGCGTTGAGTCACTGGCCGCGACAGCCGGTAATCCAGCGAGCGAACTCCCTGCCCCAAGCCCCAACAACCCCAGCCCACCGGCCTGCAAGAAATCTCGCCGTGAGAGTCCGTCGCACAATCGCTTGTGGAAACCAAGGATTCGCAGCATCGAACGAGCCCGCTCAGGCAATATCGGTGTCGTCGAACAGTTTATCCGACAGTTCGCTATTGTAGCAACGCGACAACCCGCGTGGCACGCTTTTCCTTGTTTTTGGTCTCCAAGACCTTGATTTGCTTGACCGAGCAGCTTCGGGGAAGAGTGGAAACGCAGAGAACGCGGAGGGCGCAGCGAGGAAGTCTCAGCCAGCGACAGTTGTAAGTTTCGGCGCTCTCGGCGTCCCTTGCGTTTCAAGTCCTCGTCGCTTGGTTTTCGCGCAGATGGTGGAGATTCTGGCCACTAGCTGAGCGGATGCGTCCGCGTGGGGAGCAAATCCGACATGGGAAATTGTTCGCGCGAGGTGTAGACTTATACGTGAGGTTGAAGATGCTAGCAGCCCGTTGAAATTCGGGGTTTTCAGGCGGCGGGGGCGAGGCGCGGCGGCCGGTGGCAGTTTTCGAACGCGACGATTGCTCGACTTCGTAAAGCGCGCGACGCGCGCCGTAACACGATCCACGCTGTCGCTAACAAAGCA
>CAZUPX010000272.1:0-4426 GCA_964622155.1 uncultured Planctomycetaceae bacterium
TCGAGCAAGCCTGAGGACGTGGATCGGCTGCTCGACGGTGCGAAGATCCATTTGGTCAACACCGACCCGCCGTACAACGTCAAAGTCGAGCCGCGCAGCAACAACGCGATCGCGGCCGGGTTGAGCTCGTTCGCCGGGCCCAAGCACCACCAGTCACTCGACCTGGCCCGCCACCCCGAAAAGTCCAGGCCCACGAACAAGCAACTGCGTGCCAAGGACCGGCCGCTGGCCAACGACTTCGTCTCAGACGCCGCGTTCGATGACTTGCTCCAAGCGTGGTTCGGCAACATCGCCCGCGTTCTGGAACCGGGCCGTGGGTTCTACATCTGGGGCGGCTATGCGAACTGTGGCAACTACCCGCCGGTGCTCAAGGCCTGTGAGCTGTACTTCTCGCAGGCGATCATCTGGGTGAAAGAGCATCCTGTGCTGACGCGGAAAGATTTCATGGGAAACCATGAGTGGTGTTTTTATGGTTGGCGCGAGGGTGCAGCACACCAGTGGCTGGGCCCGACCAATGCCATCGACGTCTGGAGCGTGAAGAAGATCAACCCGCAGTCGATGGTGCATCTGACCGAAAAGCCCGTCGAGCTGGCTGGCCGGGCCATGCGGTACTCTTCACGCCCGGGCGAACATGTTCTCGATCTATTCGGCGGTAGCGGTTCGACGCTTATAGCCGCCGAGCAGACGCAACGGCGAGCGTTCCTGGTGGAACTCGACCCACTTTACTGCGACGTGATCGTGGAGCGTTGGGAAAAGTTCACCGCGCAGAAGGCCGAGCGAGTCGGGGAGGTCGCCACGTGAACGCGACGTTTGGCCCGTGTCGCGGCCGGTGGCCCGGGTTGGCCACGGACGCCACCAACGAGAAAACGCCCCGACGTGGCGAACGTGGGGCGTTGGGCGAAAGCCCGTCGCGGGCGCTACGCGGTGGCGGCGAAGTGGCCGCGATCGGTCTTCTTGAACCGGGCCTCTTTGCCCTTGGTGCCGATCTCTCGCAGGATGGCGCTGTAGAGCGTGGCGTGCGGCGTCTTGCCTCCGGGGCTGGTCCACAGTCCCTTGGCCGCCATCGCGTCGATCATCTGCTTGGCGTTCATCGGCTCCTTCGATGCGGCCAACACTTGAGCGGCTGCGTCCAGCGCGCTGAGCTTCTTGGCCTTGCCATTCGCGGCGGGTTTCGCCTTGGCCTTCTTCGCCGGCGCGGCCTTGCGAGCCTTGGCGGTCTTGGTTCCCTTCGGGGCGGCGGGCTTCTTGGTGCTCTTCGTCTTGGACATCGTTCTTCTCCTCGGATCGGGATTCGATGGAATGGCTGCCATCATCAGGTTCGCGGAACCACCCGCAAACGACGCCGACCCACGAGCCGGCGTTTCGGCTTACAGGCCCAGCTCTTCCATCAGGCGGTTGTGCTCCTCGACGCCCAACATCTCGGTGAGCGTGTCTGCGAACCATTCGGCTTGGCGAAGTGCCTTCAGCGCTTCTTCGTTGGCCGGCTTGTAGAACGCGGCCGGCTGCAGGAAGGCGATGATCGTGGCGACCCCTTCCGGCGAGAGGTTGTCGCGGATCACCTTCTCGAAAGCTTCTTGGTCGACCGCCCCGCTCATTCGTTCGTGGTTGTTCCCGTTCATCGTTGGGCTCCTTGGCGTTGGTGGTGGATTGCCCCGTTCGGACAGTCACACAGGAGCCATGCGTTCGGAACCACATCAAGCGCTGCCGGGCCAGTTCACACCACAATTCCGCACATTCTTTTTCAGCGGGAATTGACGAGGTTCCGCTTGACTGGCCGGGAATTCGGTCATGTCCCGATTCGGCCCGCACGTGCGGCGCACGTGGCGACGGGTGGCCGGGGTTGGCGACCAACGCCACCAACGACCCAAGGCCGCGACGTGGGCCAACGTGGCGCGCCCACGCTAGCCGTCTGCCCGAACTAACGGAGTGCATCGCGTGTGTCCAAGCTTCGTGAAGTCAAGGCCAAGGCCGATGCGCTCCGCAAGCAACTGGCGGTGCTCGATAAGCTCACCGGCGGCGCTTCGGAGCGCGAGCGCGACGTCGAGCGGAAGCGGGCCCAGCGGGCAGCCACGAAGGAGGTCGTCATTCCGCCGTGCGCCGATCGGGCTCGACGCGAGCGGCTCGAGGCCGACGACATCGCCTGGCTCATGCACTACTTCGGGAACGGCTGCGGCCTCAAAGATCCGTTCTGGTACGAGTTCACCACGCAGCAACGAGAAATGATCAGCGCCATCCGACATGCCATCCTGTTCGGCGGCGACCAGGCAATCGCCGCCAGTCGCGGCGAAGGCAAGACCACGATCTTCGAACGCCTGCTGCTGAAGTACACGCTGCAGGGCGCCTTGTCGTTCTCGGTGCTCTGCGCGGCTACCGGCACACTGGCATCCGACTCGCTCGATACGATCAAGTCGGCTATCGAGGACAACACGCTCCTGCTGGCGGACTACCCCGAGGTCTGCATCCCGGTGCGCGCCCTTGAAAACACCCCCAACCGCGCTGGGTATCAGCTGGTGACCGGCGAGTGCCATGACAACGGCGATCCGTTCCAGATGGCTTCCAGCAAGTTCACCTGGTGCGGGCAGGAGATTGTCTTTCCGAACGTGCCAGGCTCGCCGTCGGCACAAGCCGTCATCGCCACGCGCGGGCTGGACTCAGCCATTCGCGGTCTGAAGCGCAAAGGCCGGCGGCCGCAGCTTGTCGGCATCGACGACCCGGAGACCGAAGAAACTGTCCGCAGCGGCGAGCAGGCCAAGAAACTGGAAGACCGTATCGACCGTGCGCTGGCTGGACTGGGCAGCCAGCAGAAGTCCGTGGCCCGCGTGATGCTCACCACGCTCCAGAACCGAACCTGCGTATCGTTCAAGTACACCGACCCCGAGCAAAAACCAACCTGGAAGGGAAAGCGGTTCCGCTATCTGGTCAAGCCGCCGGATCGCAAAGACCTATGGGACGAATACGTCCTCATACGCGAGAAGGAGTTTCGCGAGTTCTCCGCGGGCCGCAGCCGAGACGAGCATTGCCGGCAGTCGCACCAGTTCTATCTGGACAACCGCCAATTCATGGACGCCGGGGCGGTCCTGGCCAACGAGAATCGCTTCGATGGCACAGTGCTACCGGACGGCTCACAGGTCGAGGTGTCCGCGTTTCAGCATTACTACAACGAAGTCGCCCGCCTGGGCGCCGAGGCCGTCGCCGCGGAATTGGACAACGATCCTCTAGAGGACGAAGCCGCGGCGCGGCAGCTCGTATTGACTGCCTACCACATCCAGAACAACTGCCTGAGCGGGCTGGAACGACGGGTCGTGCCGGACGGCACGGTCTGCATTACGGTCGGCGCGGACGTGCAGAAGCTGGGCCTGCACTACGTGGTCATCGCCTGGGATGAGCACGCGGCCGGCTGCATCATCTACTATGACTTTTTCGAGTTCCTGACTGAGAGCCGACCCGCATCGGACTGCGAGGTGTTGATCCTGGAAGGCCTGTTCGCCTGGCACGAGGCCCAGCAGCAATCGCCGTTTGTCTCCCCGACCGGCGAGGAGCACTTCGCCGATCTAGCCTTGATCGACACCGGCTGGAAACATGAGAGCTGGAACACTCAGCCCGTGCAGGTGTTCTGTTCCCAGGTGGGCTTCAATGCCTTCATGCCATCCAAGGGCGAATCACCCTATCGCCGGCCGCAAGACTCGGCGCGCCTGATCATCGGTGACAACTGGCACGTCAGTTTTCCCGGAGGCGTGCCGGCGGTGATCATGAACTCGGACCATTGGAAGTTGAAAGTACATGAGGGTTTCCTAGCTGGGCAAGCAGAAGACGGATCGCTTCTGCCCGGTGCGCTGCGAGTCTTCAATCCGCCGTCAGTCGATGGCCGCCAGAATCGTACGGCTCACCTGTCCTTTGCGAAGCACATTCTCGCGGAAACCTGGGAGACGCGCTTCGTGCCCGGGTTTAAGGGGAACCGCACCGGCTGGTGGAAGTCACCGAAGCCGAACCACTACTTCGACGCCACCTATCAGGCCATCGTCGCCCGGTCCATGCGCGGCATTGGCGTCCTTGAAACATCCACACTGCCGACCATGCCTGCCATGCAACCGACCGGGCTCGCGCAGCAAGATACATCGTCGGTTGCCACGTTCGAACGGAACCGTTGGTGAGGATTTGATTATGCCCAAAGTGAAGGAAGAAAAGACGCTGCCCGAGGCGGTCCTGATTGAAGTGCCGATTGCCGAAGTGCCGCCGGCGACCTGGGGGCTGCATATCAATACGCATCTCAGCCTGGACCAGTCGTACGCGCTTCGCCGTGTGACCTCGGCGCTCGACCGCCGCCTGGCCAGGCTGTCCAACGGCCGGCGAGTGATCAATCCTTGCGATGCGCTGAAGTACTTGCTCGAGCGGGTCTGCGAGGAATGAAGCACATGTTCTGCGACTT
>CAZUPX010000273.1:0-2792 GCA_964622155.1 uncultured Planctomycetaceae bacterium
GAGGCGGTCGAGCAGATCGATATCGGAGGTCCGAGCCTGATTCGCGCGGCGTCGAAAAATCACGCATTCATCACGGTGGCCACCGACCCCGCTCAGTATGGCGAAATACTGGCACAGGTGACAGCCGAGGGCGCCACGACACCCGAGTTGCGTCGCCGGCTGGCAAACGCGGCCTTCGAGCGCACCGCGCGGTACGACCAGGCCATCGGCGCCTACCTGACGGCGCAGCTTGAGCCAGAACGATTTCCGAGCCGCTGGCACGTTGACTTGCGGCGCAAGGAAATCTTGCGCTATGGCGAGAACCCGCACCAGTTGGCCGCGCTGTACGCCGAAGCCGGCGCTGGCGCGGGTGCCAATCTGGTGACGGCGCATAAGCTGACGGGCAAGGAGTTGTCGTACAACAACCTGCTCGATCTGGACAGCGCGCTGGCGATAGTGCGTTCACTGAGCGATCCATCGGCGGTCGTCATCAAGCACAACAATCCTTGCGGCGCCGCCAGCGCCGAGCGCCTGGCCACTGCCGCCCGCGCGGCGCTCGATGGCGATCCCGTCAGTGCGTTCGGGTCCGTGATGGGGTTCAATCGCACGCTGGACGGTCCGACGGCCGAGATTTTGGCCGAGCCAGAACGATTTATCGAGGCCATTGTGGCGCCGGACTATGACGAACAAGCCATGGAAATCCTGACGACGCGGCCCAAGTGGAAGGCCAACGTGCGGCTGATGAAGGTCGGGCCGCTCGATGCCGCTCCGGCCTCCTGGCAACTGCGGCAGATTGAAGGCGGCATGCTCGTGCAGCAAAGCGACGTGCAGGCCGACCCTGAGGGAGAATGGAAAGTTGTCACTACAACACAGGTCGATGTCAAACAGTGGGACGATCTGCGGTTTGCCTGGACCATCATCCGGCACGTAAAGTCGAATGCAATCGTGGTGGCGGCAGGTCGGGCCCTGCTAGGCGTGGGCGCCGGACAGATGAGCCGGGTGGATTCGGTCGAGATCGCGCTGGGCAAAGCTGGCCAGCGAGCCCGCGGCAGTTTGATGGCCTCCGACGCGTTCTTTCCGTTTGCGGATTCAATCGATGCCGCCGCGGCGGCCGGCATTTCGGCCATCATCCAGCCCGGAGGCTCGCGGCGTGATGACGACATAATCGCCGCCTGCAATGAGCACAAGATTGCCATGGTGTTCACCGGCCGCCGGCACTTCAAGCATTAGGCGAGAGGCTGGAGGCGGCAGGCCGCAGGCTGTAGGCTGAAGGGCCATAGTGCTTTCGGTTCTTTCTTGCTGTTTCCTGTTTCCTGTCCCCTAATCACTCTCCATGGACAGCGTGCTGGACAAGATCGTGGCCACCAAGTGGGGCGAGATCGCCGCGGCCAAGGCGTCCCGACCCGAGAAAACGCTGCGCGAACTGGCGGCGGCCGCACCCCCGACGCGAGATTTCTTTTCGGCTCTGAGCGCGCCCGGCGAGATTCGCCTGATCGCGGAGATCAAGAAGGCCAGCCCCTCGCGCGGTTTGATCCGCGAGGACTTTCGCCCCGTCGAGATTGCCGGTATCTACGAGCGGCACGGCGCGGCCTGCTTGAGCGTGTTGACCGACGAGCCGTATTTTCAGGGCAGCCTCGAATATCTGAGCCAGGTTCGGGCCGCGGTCGCGCTGCCGGTGCTGCGCAAGGATTTCATTCTCGACAGCTATCAACTCTACGAAGCTCGTGCGGCTGGTGCGGATGCGGTTCTGCTGATTGCCGAGTGCCTGGACGACTGCAACTTGCGCAAGCTGCACAATGAGGCGGTGGCATTGGGCATGTCCCCGCTGGTGGAACTTTATGAGCCGGACAACCTTCAGCGAGTGTTCGACGCTGGTGCAACATTGATTGGCATCAACAATCGAAACTTGCATACTTTCGAGACCGACCTGGAGCACACGCTGCGGCTGCGGGACCAGGTGCCCGATGAATGCGTGCTGGTTAGCGAAAGCGGCATCCGCACGCGCGACGAGGTGCGGCGATTGGCCGCCGCGGGGGTCGACGCCATTCTGGTCGGTGAGACCCTGATGGCCAGCGCCGACATCGGCGCCGCGGTCGACGCCCTTTTGGGTCGGTAGCGCCGCATACTGGTCGCGACGGTGGCCACAGGCTTATAATGCGTCGTCATGGCCGCCGAAAACTCAGGGCATCGCATGTCAAACACCATCTCGTCGCTGTCGCAGATTGTACGCGGATTGGTGTCGCTCACTCTGCTTGGCGTTGTAGGCACCGGTGGGTGGATGGCCTATCGAGTCTACGACGATCGCATCGAGCTGGACCGGGAGCTACAGCAAAAGACGGCCGAGCTTGCAGCCAAGACCGCCCAGATCGAACGGCTCGGTCGCGAGAATCAACGGCTGAATTTGGCGCTGCGGTTATTGAAGGTCGATCATCGCGTGGCCGAGATCACAGTCGTCGATCAGCAACCCGGTCCCGAGCGTCCAACAACGCGTATTCGCTTTGTCGAAGTCAACAGCGACGGCGATCCGATCGGCGAGCCCAAGACGTTCACGATCGAAGGGGACACGGTGTACGTCGACGCCTGGGTCATCAAGTATGCCGACGAGGCGGTGGAACGAGGCGACCCGCTGAGAGCCACCTCGGTGTGTCTGTTTCGTCGCATTTTTGGCGAGTATCAGGAACCGAGCGAGGGTTTTGCGATCGACCCAACCGGAACTCGGCCGGCCGCCTACAGCCAGGGCAACGAGATGACCCCCTTGGAGCGCGAGATCTGGACCAATTTCTGGCAGTACGCCAACGATCCGGCTCGCGCAA
>CAZUPX010000274.1:0-3719 GCA_964622155.1 uncultured Planctomycetaceae bacterium
GCCGATCTGCCCGTCGAAGGCAAGCCCTGGCCCGCCCGCTATCAGATCAATTTGAAACAGGGACGCGAAGGCAACATCGCCGGCTTGAGCGGCGCCGAGTCGAGCGGGCTGGTCAAGCCCCGCGATTGGAACCATTTCAAAATCACCGTTGTCGGCGACACCGCTGAGCTGGAAATCAACGGCAAGAAAGCCTGGAAGACCTCGGGCATTGCCAACGCCGACGGATATATCGGCCTGCAATCGGAGGTCGACGGCGGCGGACAATTCGAGTTTCGCAACATCGAAGTGACCGACTTGGATTTCAAGCCGCTGTTCAATGGCAAGGACCTGGCCGGTTGGACCGGCGGCACCGACGGCTACAAAGTCGAAGGCGGAGTGCTGGTCTCCCAGGTGCTGGGCCGTGGCAACTTGTACACCGAGAGCGAGCATGCCGACTTTTCGTTCCGCCTCGACTTCAAGCTCTCGCCGGGCGGCAACAACGGCGTCGGTATCCGCGCGCCGCTCGAAGGGGACAGCGCCTATAAGGGCATGGAGATTCAGATTCTCGACGACACCTCGGATCAGTTTAAGACCATACAACCCTGGCAGGCCCACGGCTCGATCTATGGCATCGTTCCGGCCAAGCGCGGCCATCTAAAACCCGTCGGCGAGTGGAATCACGAAGAGATCATCGCTCGCGGGCGGCAGATCACCGTGATCCTCAATGGTACGACAATCGTCGATGCCAACCTGGACGAAGCCACAAAGAACGGCACGATCGACGGCAAAGACCACCCCGGCGTAAAAAACACCAGCGGTCACATTGGCTTCCTGGGCCACGGCGCGAAAATCGAATTTCGCAACATGCGCGTGAAGGATTTCAAGTAGAGGGCCGAGAGTCGCAAATCGGGACTGTGGCGCAGACGCTGATACTCACCACGAAGCCACCAAGAACACTAAGAAAATGCAAAGCGCGACTGGCCGCGCGTTCTTTGTGTCCTTGGTGTCGTGGTGGTAAGTTCTCTTCGTAAACTTACCCGTCAGCGTTGCCTACACCGCGCGGTCTTGCTCTCGCTCATGCAGTTCCGCGTGCTCTTTCTCGTCGTGCGGGCGGTTGTCGTGACCGGGGACGGTGGAGAATTCGATGCGGTCGACGAACTTGACGTTGGCGCACTCGTCGATCTCGCTGGTGTGGCAGGCGGCAAAGTCGGGAATGAAAAAGCGGATCGGTCCGCCAGCGGAGATGGGCAACGGTTGGCCTTCGAGCCGGTAGATCAGGATCGCCCGCTCGCGCACCGCGTCCAGCGGAATGCTGGCGTGAAAGTCGTCGGTCGAGGAGTGCAGCGTCAGATATCTGGCCGACGGCTTTGGCCGCACCTGATCGAGGAGGCCCGCGAGCTTGACGGCGTCTCCCTTGCGCTTGGGATCGATCCGGCCCACATCGCGCACCTGAAACTCGTCAGCCAGCGCCGCCAGATCGTCAAACGACAGCGTGACACCGCATTCGACCTCTCCGTCGATTTGGAGGAGTTGAGGTTTCATGGGAGTTCTCGCTGCTCGATTGACCAGCCGTAGATTTTACCACGGAGGCCACAGAGCACACAGAGAAGATCGTCTTGAGTGCTTGAATTTGTCCGTCTGCCCGCTTCGTCTGTCTCAGTGTTCTCGGTGAACTCGGTGGCAAATCCTCAGCGAGTCCCCTCACTCGTATCAAAAAAAACGGGCGTCGCCCGGCACTTGGACGACGCCCGTTGGAAGCTTCAGGAGGGTTGCTCGCGAGCGTCCTGGCTCGAAAATCCTTTACGAGCAACCCATGCTGTTGCCGCAGTTGTGACACAGGTAGCAGTTGCCGTTGCGAACGGTGATGGCTCCGCAGTTGTCGCAACTTGGGGCATCGGTCTGGAAGCTGGCAAATTGTTCGGCGCGGTTGGTGAAGTTGCCGCCGTTCAGATCGACCTTCATCACGCCTGCTCTCTCGAGCAAGGCGGCGTTCGACAGCACCGACTTTGGCGAGTTGACGTTGTGAGCCGAGCGCGGCTTGGCCACTTCTTGCGAAGCGCCTTTCGCCACGGGAGTCGATGGGGTTGTCACGCCTGGCTCGCCGACCTTCTTGGCGGCGAGCGAAAGCTCTGCCTCGGCGTCACCCGACGCGCCGCCCGAGTTGGGCGCCTCCTCAACCACCTGGTGAGCCAGCATGGCGTCGCGATAGCCGGGCAGGAACGAGATGCCCAGCCAGCGGAAGATGTAATCGACGATGCTTTTGGCGATTCGAATATCGGGGTTCTTGGTGTGACCCATCGGCTCGAACCGCGTGTGCGAGAACTTGCTCACATACACTTCCAGCGGCACGCCATATTGCAAGCTCATCGACACGGCGGTGCCGAAGCAATCCATCAGGCCGCCGATCGTGCTGCCTTCCTTGGCCATGGTGATAAACAGCTCGCCCGGGCGGCCGTCGTCGTACAGACCGACCGTGATGTAGCCCTCATGCCCGGCGATGCTGAACTTGTGGGTCACGCTTTTGCGCGTGTCGGGCAGGCGTTCGCGGCGCGGGACCGCGGCCTGACGCGCAGCCGCTTTGTCGGTTTCGGTGCTGGTCGACAGCGGCTGGCTCTCTTTCGAGCCGTCGCGGTAGATGGCCAGCGCCTTGAGCCCCAGTTTCCAGCCTTCGATGTAGGCTTCGGCCACGTCGGCCGGCGTGGTCTCGCGCGGCATGTTGACTGTCTTTGAGATGGCGCCCGAAAGGAACGGCTGGGCGGCGGCCATCATCCGCACGTGAGCCCGCCAGGGAATGGAGCGGGTGCCTTTGCGAGGCTGGAACGCACAGTCGAACACGCCGAAGTGTTCGGCCTTGAGACCCGCAGCGCCCTCAATCGTGTCCTCGCGGTTGATGTAGTCCAGGATCGACTCGATAACCGGCTGATCGTAGCCCAAAGTCGACAGGGCCAAAGGCACGGTCTGATTGACGATCTTGAGCATGCCGCCGCCGGCCAGTTGCTTGTACTTCACCAGAGCGATGTCGGGTTCGATGCCCGTGGTGTCGCAGTCCATCAGAAAGCTGATCGTGCCGGTCGGCGCCAGCACGGTGGCCTGGGCATTGCGGAAACCGTGGCGTCGGCCCGCGTCCAGCACCTGGTCCCACAGCGAACGGGCAGCCTGCTTGAGATACGCCGGGCAGGCGGGATGGATGTCGTCTGCCGCGTCGCGGTGCATTCCCATCACGGTCAGCATCGGCTCGCGATTGACGTCATAGCCCGCGAACGGGCCAACCGCTGCCGCCAGCTCGGCACTGGTCAGGTTGGCCGAGCCGTGCAGCAGGGCGGTCATCGCCCCGCACACGCCGCGAGCCGCGTCGGAGTCGTACGCCAGGCCGCTGGCCATGATCAGGCTGCCCAGGTTCGAGTAGCCCAGGCCCAACGGTCGAAAGCGATGGCTGTTTTCGGCGATCCGCTTGGTGGGATAGCTGGCATGATCGACCAGGATTTCCTGGGCGATGAAAAACACGCGGCAGGCGGCGTGAAAGCCGGTCACGTCGAACGTGCCGTCGGCACGGCGGAACTTCATCAGGTTGACGCTGGCCAGGTTGCAAGCCGTGTCATCCAAGAACATGTACTCGGAGCAGGGATTCGAGGCATTGATCCGGCCCGAGTTGGGGCACGTGTTCCAGCGGTTGATGGTCGTATCGTATTGCACGCCCGGATCGCCGCAGCTCCAGGCGCATTCGGCCATCTTGCTCATCA
>CAZUPX010000275.1:0-4867 GCA_964622155.1 uncultured Planctomycetaceae bacterium
GTCGGGCTGCTGGGACGCATCGCGATGCCGTGGATGGCCAGCTCGCCTCGCTCGGCAAGGATTCCGGGCACGTGATCCTCCTGGCCAACGCTCGATCCGCCCGAAACGATCACCACGTCCGCATCGCGATCAAGCGCCGCCGAGATCGAGGCGCGGTCGTCAGCAACAACCGCGTTGCCAACCAGCAGCCCGCCGTCGCGCTCGACGAGTGCGCCGAGCATCGGCCCATTGGCGTCGGCGATGTCGAATCCGCGCGGTGTTGTCCCGGCGGGCAACAGCTCGCTCCCTGTGATGACAACGTTCACGCGCGGCCGGCGAATGCATTGCACGGCGTCGACACCGATCGATGACAGCACGCCCAAGTCCTGCGGGCGAAGCCCTCGCGGCGGCGTCAGGACGGTTGCACCCGCCGCCACATCCTCACCCCTCATCCCAATGTGCTTTCGCGGCGGGACCTCGCCGTGGGCCAGTGCTTGAGTGCCGCCGAGTTCCACCAGTTCTGCCGGCAGAACCGCGTCGGCCCCGTCGGGCATCGGCGCTCCGGTCATGATCTTGACAGACTGGCCCTGGGACAAGTGGCCCGCAAACCGCCGCCCGGGAAAGGCGTCGCCGATAAGTTCGAGGGTGATTCGGTTGTACGGCCCCGCTCCAGCCACGTCGGCGGCACGAATCGCCACGCCGTCCATCATCGCCCGATCGAAGCCAGGCACATCGACTGTGCTGACGACGGACGCCGCCAGCATTCGGCCGGCGGCGACCGCCAGCGGCACCAATTCGCCGTCGAGAGGCCGAACCTGGCCATCGAGCCAATCGAGCGCGGCTTCGACCGTCGTGCGAACCGCGAAGCCTCGCATGCGCACGTCCTCATGGGAATCTTGGAAGTCGGCCTGGTGCTTCATGGAATGTCGAGGGAAAGTGTGCAAGTGCTTTTGACATGATAACGGCTCGACAAGCCGTCCGTAGCGCCCGTCTGCCAAACGGAGCTAAACGAGCCAATTGTGGCACCTGCCGTTGCGCTTCGGTTGCCTCATCTTGGGGTCGTGGTTACAGTCAACGTTTCGGCTGTTGCGTGCGTGTGCGAACATGAAAGTTCCACCCTGACCTTCAGTCCGTTCCAGCCTCCAATCCAAGACGGTGCCGCGCGTCGGCACTGGCGCGAATGCCCGTCAGTCGTGCAGTAGGAATCGACCTGGGAACGACCCGCTGTGCTGTGGCCGTCGTCGACGAGACGGGTCGTAGTGCAATGGTCCGCAGCGATCTGGGCGAGATGCTGATTCCCAGCGTCGTGTTTTTCGAGGATGAGGAACTAGTCTTCGGACGCCCAGCCAGGCAAGCAGCCGGCTCTCAGCCAAATCGTGCCGCCGAATTCGTCAAGCGCGATCTGGGGCAGCCCTCGTACTCGCGCGCCATCGACGGTCAACTGCTGCCGGCTGAGTTGATTGAGGGTTGCCTGTTGGCCATGCTCACGTCCGACCTGGCCGATTCGCTGGGCGCGCGGCCGGCTGCCGTACTGACGCATCCGGGCTGCTTCAATCAAGCGCAGCGCCAAGCCCTGTTGGACGCCGCTCAGATTGCCGGGCTTGACGTTGTTGGAACCATCTCCGATCCGTTGGCGGTCGCACTGGCGCTGGCCGAGACGCAAGGGTATCTGCAAAAGTCCCCCGGGGAGAAACCGGCGTGCCGTGCTCTGGTCTTCGACCTGGGAGGTGGCAAACTCGACGTTGCGATCGTGGAAATCAAGACCAGCGGACTGCGCTCGCGCGCGATCGGCGGCGATGCTCGCTTGGGCGGGCGCGATTGGGACGTGCGGCTGGCCGACCACTTGGCCAGCGAGTTCGCCGCCAAGTTCGGCGAGGACCCGCGCCATGACATGGCCAGCGTGCGCCGGCTACTGGAGTTGGCCGAAGAGGCCAAGCATACCCTTTCGGCTCGACAACAGGCACAGGTTCGCGTGGAGCGTGCGGGCAACTCGGTGGATGTCACCATCACGCGGCAGGCCTTCGACAGAATGACGGCCGACCTGGTCGAGCGGGCGCAGAAGGCAACCGAGCGGGTGCTGGCCCAGGCCAGCATGGCGTGGCGCGATCTGACGCACCTGTTGGTCATCGGCGGTGCGTCGCGGATGCCGATGATTGGCAAGATGTTGGAAACAATCACGTGGATGAAAGGTGCGGCGAGCGTTCACGCCGAGGAAGCCGTGGTCCGCGGGGCAGCGCTGTACGCGGAGCAGCGCCTGGCGCGCCGCGAGCGTCGCGCGGCCGGAGTCAATATCCAAATCACCGATCAGGCGGCGCACAGCTTGGGGCTGGAGTGGCTGGACCCTGCGACCGGCCGAACGGAAAATGTTGTGCTTATCCCGCGTGGCACCGAGTTGCCAAGCACGACGACCTCGAAGGTCACGACTCAACTCGACGACCAAAGTTCGATCACGTTGAAGCTGCTCGAGGGTGAGAGCCGCAATGCCGCGGAGTGTATTCCCATCGCACACCTAGTTATCTCGAACATTCCTTCGAACGCTCCGCGGTATTCGCCGATCGAAGTCGTCTACCAGTTCACGGCCGAGGGCCGCCTGAATGTCAAAGCGAAGATGCAGCACACGGGCGACGACGTATCGGTCGAGCTGCAACCGGCGGGCGGACTGACACCAGTGCAGGTCGCTGCCTGGAAAAAGCTCGTCGCCGGCAAGGTCGGCTTGCGGGCAATCCATGCCGAATTGATCCGACAGCAAGCCGAGCAGACGCCCACCGCGGCCGATAGTGCCGCGATCGCGCAGGCACACGTGCCCCCGCCAGCCTTGCCGAGCGATGGACCCGCCGAGCCCGAACCCACCACGGAAACCGCGGAACTCGAATCGCACTACGCTGTGCCGGCTATCATTCGCGTGCGACGGGCCAAGAATTCCCAGCGAAAACTGCTGATCAACGTCGTCGGGTATCTGGTCTTTTCGGCGCTGGGGCTGGCGATAGGATACTATATAGTGATGTTCATTTGGCCCGAATGGAACATTTACCACCTGCCACTGCCGGGTCTGAAGTAGGCCGACTCGAAGTGCTACACACCAATCCGCGCTCGAGCTGCCTGGGAAACATATTGAACGACACGCCAATCTCGACACCCGCCCGTCGCACCTCGCTGTAGGCGTTGACCTGATTGTCTCTTCCCTGACAACCGCATGACACACGACGCAATACCCGCGGTGGGAATCGACCTGGGCACAACGTATTCGGCCGTGGCGTACATCGACGACACGGGCCGGCCGGTGACGCTGGTCAATGCGGAAGGTGACCTGGTGACGCCCAGCGTCGTATTGTTCGAGGGAGATTTGGCCGTCGTGGGCAAGGAGGCGCTCAAGGCCATAGCCACCGAGGCCGAGCACGTGGCCCAGTGCGCGAAGCGCGAGCTGGGAGATCGCACATTTCACAAGATGTTGCAGGGGCGAAAGTTTCCGCCCGAAGCCTTGCAGGCTTTCGTGCTGAATAAAGTTCGCCAAGACGCCGCGCGGCAGCTCGGCGAGTTTCGCAAGGTCGTGATCACCGTGCCGGCCTATTTCGACGAAGTCCGGCGGAAAGCCACGCAAGACGCCGGCTACATGGCCGGATTCGAAGTGCTCGACATCATCAACGAGCCGACGGCCGCGGCCATTGCCCACGGATTTCTGAAGGGCTTTTTGAACCGTTCGGGTGAGAGCAACGCGCCACGCAAGTTGCTGGTTTACGACCTGGGGGGTGGCACGTTCGATGTTACCGTGATGGAAATACGCGGACACGAGTTTTTGGCGCTGGCGACCGATGGCGACGTGCAACTGGGCGGCCAGGATTTTGACCAACGGCTAGTCGACTTCGTCGCCCAGGAGTTCATCAACACGCACGGACTCGATCCCCGCGAAGACCCCAACACCGCCGGCCGGCTGTGGCGCGAGTGCGAAGACGCCAAGCGCACGCTGTCCGCGAGACAAAAGGTCTCCATTAGCTGCGACTACAAGAGTCAGGCAGTGCGCGTGGAGATCACTCGTGAGAAGTTCGAGGAGATCACTCAAAACCTCTTGAACCGCACGCAATTCACCACCAAGCAAACCTTGCAAGCCGCGGGGCTGACCTGGAAGGACCTGGACTACGTGCTCCTGGTTGGCGGATCGACCCGCATGCCGATGGTGGCGCGGATGCTGCGAGAGCTATCGGGCAAAGAGCCTGATGCGTCGGTGTCGGTCGACGAGGCGGTGGCGCATGGCGCCGCGCTGCACGCCGCCATCCTGCTGTCGCAGGACCGTGGCGAAGAGCCGGTGATCCACATCAAGAACGTCAACTCCCACAGCCTGGGCGTGGTGGCCACCGACACGCGCACCGATCGCAAGCGAAACGCGATCTTGATTCCGCGCAACACGGCGCTGCCGGTGACGGCTCGGCGGATCTTTCGCACGCAGAAGACCGGGCAGCGTTCGATCCTGGTGCAGATTGTCGAGGGCGAAAGTGCTTCGCCGGAGGATTGCTCGCAGATTGGCAAGTGCGTGGTCCGCGACTTGCCGCCCGACCTGCCCGCTCAAACGCCAATCGAAGTCCGCTTTTCCTATCAAGAGAACGGACGGCTGACGGTTCACGTGAGCGTGGCCAACACGCACCACGAGCTGAAGCACGATCTCACCCGCGACAACAGCCTTTCGCAGCAGCAACTCGATGCCTGGCGGCTGTACATCACCGGGCAACAATCGGCCGACGACGCCGAGCCCGATCAGGGAACCGAGCTGGGCGACGACGCCGACGACCTGACCATCGTCGAGGAAGAATAGCGCCGCGGTTGTGAGCTTGTTCGACATCGTGGCACCGTGAGACGGCCGCCGCTCGCTCGTGCGGCGTTGCTGCCGGTCCAGAAG
>CAZUPX010000276.1:0-5598 GCA_964622155.1 uncultured Planctomycetaceae bacterium
GGGCGGAAAAGACGGCGCCATACTGCTCGCCCAATTGGCGCGAGACGGCGTCGCGATTGTGCTCGATCTCGCCGCCGGCGGCGGCCATGGCGAGATCGAGCCGTTCCAGCTCGTGGTCGACCGCGTCGCGGGCCACGAACCGGCGGGGAATGCGAAACCCCTCGTTGTCCATCACCAGCACTTCGCCGACCGCGACGCCGGGGGACACCGCAATACCTTGTAGTTTTTGCACGCCGCGCTCCTCGAGGCGGTGGCCAGCGGGATGCGAATCCGCGCGGCTGATTCACAGCTCGCGAAATCGACTCTCAACCGTTCGGCGGCGGACTGTATCCAAACAGCCCGCATGCGCCGCGCCACGCTCGCCCTCTGGTGTCGCCGTGCTCGCCGCCGGTTCGGTCTTGCTAAGGTTGAACCGCCGGTGCGCACGTCGACTGATGTTATTCGGTTATCGTTACTCGTTTTCGTATTCGTCGAAGTTGCGTACGATCAAATCCGCAAGCGCGTCCAGCGCCGCGTCGGCATCGGGGCCCGTGGCCACGATTTCCAGTTGCGACCCTGCGACCACTGCCAACGTGAGGATGGCCAGAATGCTCTTGCCGTCCACGCGCTCGCCGTCTTTGATCACCTCGACTGTCGACTTGTATTGGCTGGCCGTCTTGACGAACAGATCGGCGGGACGCGCGTGGAGCCCTTGCGGATTGGTCACCACGACGGTCCGGGAAGCAGTTCCTTGAGCCATAGTATTCCATTGAGCCCACTTGAATGCACCGGGAGCCCGCGGTGATCGCTTGCGTGCCAAACCCAGGGAGCCGCTGCCCAAAAGCCCCCGACGCCGCCTCACGAAACGAAGCCGTTGTTGTCGGCTTCCTCCAGAAGCAGCCGGATGTCGTCGGCACTGGTCGCTTGTTTGAGAAACCTGCAAAAAGTGTCGTCGCGCAGTTGCCGCGAGATGTTTTCCAACGCCCTCAGGTGATCGCCCGGACGGTCGGGAGGGGAAATCAACAGGAAGAACAGTTGTACCTTTTCACCGTCCAGGCTGTTGAAGTCGATCCCTTCGTGTGAAACCGCCACAGTGCCGACCAGTCGAGAGACGCTGGGGTGCTTCGTGTGAGGAACCGCGACACCGCGACCGATGCCCGTGCTGCCCAGCTCCTCTCGCTTCATGATTGCCTTGACGATGCTGTCGACCTCACCGGGCGTGATCCTGTCGGCCTCCAGCAGAGCGCCGATCATCTCGCGAATCACTCCCTCTTTGTCCTCCGCGGCCATCCGAGCTCGGATCGCCTCGCTACTGACGAAATCCGCAAACTTCATACCGTCTTTTCCTTTCTGGAGCCTCTTCCCGCCGCGTCGCCTTTCGAGTTCAAACGGCAGTGCAATACAGCACGGCGCGGCGGGATTTCGCTCAGGACTCGCTCAGCGCGTCCCCCTCCATGTCGGCGCTCTCAATGTCGGCGTTCTCATGTCGAGGCGCTGTCGTGCGATGGTGGTCCTGAACCTTTTCCTTATATTTACGCAGTTGATGTTCCAGTTTGTGAATCACGCCGTCCAGCGAGGCCATCAGGTTGGTCGATTGCTCGGCGGCTACGAAATCGTGCTTGTGCTCAGCCGATACGCGCACGTCCACCGAGGGGTTCTCTTCATGTTCCAGGTCAACCGTGACTTCGATCGCCGTCAGCCGCTCAAATAGTCGTGCCAGCTTTTCTACTTTGGCCGTGATCTTTTCCTTGGTTGCCTCGCTCAAATGACCATGTCGGGCCGAAATGCTTAATAGCACAGATGGCACTCCTAAAGGCTAAGTGTAAAACTTGGCTTCGGTTGCGCCGCGGTGAGACTGGGAGAACATAGCATTTTTCCGAGCGGGGCCCAATGCGACAAACTCGATACAGTGCGTCGTGATCGTGTCGCGGCACCGCTCGCTTGACTACCCAGTTTATCCTTTTGCCCACTCGACGAAAGGGGGGCGCGACCCGCCGCAAATCCCGCCGTGGCCAGTCGAGTTGCCGACGCACACGCTGCCGCGAGCCGTCCTTGCCTCGGGGGGATCGTTAGCCGTCAGGGCGCTTTCCGATCTGTCGACTTGCTGGCCGGGCCTTTTGCCTTGGGGGGCGTGGCGGCTGATTTGGGGACGATCTTTCCTTCTCGCAGTTGGGCCTGCCATTTTTTTAGCGGTTGTCGGCGTTTGCCCGTCGCGTCGCCGGGGTAGTAGCCAAAATTGGCAAGGCCAGTCACGTTTTGCAAATTCCAGAATGCAAGCACACGATAGTCGAGCGAATCGTTCTCCAGACCTTCGACCAGGTCGCGGTCGGCGCCGTTTTTCAGATCGTCGGTGCTATAACCCCACAGCATCCGATACAGCGCGCCTGCGTCGGTGCCTCGCTGCTTGTCCAGCGTGGCGCGGACGCGAGCCGCCGTTTCCGGGCCTCGCGCGACCCCCGTGCGGAGCTCCTGAATGCAACCCGCGTCGGGCCCGGTCCACAGGGCCTTTTCCTGCGGATCATTAAGGGCTGCGACGCACGACTCGAAGTCGTCCAGATAACAGGCGCTGCGAATCGCCAGCGCGCGGACTTCGCGGCGGCGATTCGTAGCCAGCTCCTTGAGCTTCAGCCCGATGGGTCGATCGTCGACCACCAACAGTGGCTCGATCGTCGTGGCGGCCAGACGTTCGACGTCGTTGGGTGGATCGGCCGAAGTCGGCCACTTGGGAAACTCCGCGCCAAACGCGTCGGCGCTACCCAACAGGGGTCTTCGAGCCGGGGCCTGAAGCTCGGTCGAGATATTGTCTTGTCGCACGCGCACCAGTCCGCTGGTGACATACAGCTCGACCGCCAACGGCGCCGCTTCGGCGCCGGGATCTTTGCCTGGCGGAAGAACTCGCCGCGCTTCGAGCGCCAAGGTGGACTCGGAGTCGACAAAGGTCAACTGCGCTTCCGCCTCGTCAAACGCCACCTGCATGGCGTTGCCGGCCTTGCCGACGGTCATCAACAGAAACCGGCCAAAAAACACCTGCACGATCGGCACGCCCTGATCGGTCCAACCCACCAGCTCGATAAGAGCCGCGCCCTCGGGTTGCAGCGAGATGTTTGAGCTCAGCATGATTGTCGGGCGGAACGCCGGCAGCGAAAGCAAACGATCGCCCTTGGCCAAGGCGGCCATGGGCGCCAGCCGCTTCCAATTGCCACTCTGCGAGTCCAAGCGCAAGAGCACCTCATGCTTCGACGTGTACCGGCCAAATCCTTCCTCATCGGTCTTGGCGGGCGCGTCGGCCGTGGGCTCCTCGGCTGCGACCGACGGACCTGGTGGTTCGGGCACCGGCGGTGCAGCGGGTTTGCCGGCGTCGTCGCCCTGCGGTGTCTCAGGTTTGTCCGCCGGCACCGGCTTGCCGGCCGGTTTGTCGTCCTCGGGCTTGGCGGGCTCTTCGTCCCCGGGCCTGGCGGGCTTTTCGTCCCCGCGCCCGGCGGGCATCTCGACCGGCTCAGGCGCCGGCGGAGCATCGCCGTCTTCCGCGCCGGCCTCCACCGGCGAAACCAACTCGCGACCAGGCAGTTCGGGACTCGCCGCCGCACCTTCCGGTGCTGCGTCGGATCCCGTCCCACTTTCGCCTTTCTCGGGCGTCGCTTCCGCACTCGCAGCCCCTTCCGGCTCGGCTGCAACATTGTCGGTTGGCTCGGCAGCCTCATCGAGTGCCGCCTGACTCTGACCCAACGCCAGAATCCGCTCGCGGAGTTGCCCGGGATTGAAGGCCACCAGCGCGCCGAAGGTCAGCAGCGCCGCAACCAGCACCGTGGCCGCCAGCGGCCAGTAGCGCCAGCGGCGCTCGCGCAGGTACTCGGGAACCTCGGGCCTGGCTCGACGGATTGCCGGCTGCATGGGAGGCGGTACCGCCGGGGCTCTTAGCGCGTCGCCCTGAACCGGCGGGGCATCCACATACGAGGCCAAAGCATAGATTCGCTGCCTCATCTCCACCGGGATGTCGACCGCACCACCCAGTACCAACGTCAGAATCTGGTGGCAGGCGGCCACCTCGGCCAGGTGAACGTCCGATTCCAGGCAAATCTTCTCGAACTCGGCCACGCGCTCGCTCGACAGCGTGTTGTCCAGGTACTCGGCGACCGTGTTGGGATCGGCCGCCAGACCCCGACCCAGAACCGGCGGCACCGCCAGCCGCAATCGCCGCATGCAATCGCGCGTGCGATGCACCAACTGCGTCGCAAACTCGCTCTCCTCGATCTTCTTGGCGATGTCCTGGGTGTCATCCGGCTCGAGGATTTCGTCCAGATATGCCAGCAGGGTCCGCAACGTAAGTCGCATAACGGTCTCGTTCCTGATAGGTGCCGATGGGCCAAATGCCGTGCCAAATCACCTCTATTGGAGTTAGTGGGGTTACGGGCGACCGGCCGTACAGAAATCCGGAAGATTTTCATGCCCCAGCAGGCCTTCGGCCACCCGGACGACGATCGCGGCGGCCCCGAAACGGGTCGTCAGCCCGCTGGCTCCATGCACTGCGGTAGTGATTGGGTCATGCCCGCGACCAAAGAATCCCTGCATTTTTTCTGGGGCATTTTGGTGCGCTCAAATCGGCGTGTAGAATTGAGGAAGGTGAGTCCTGATCACCAACCCTTCTGACAGCGTCCTTAATCTATTCTTTGTCGTCTGGTCATCTTGTCGTCTTATCCAAAAGCCGTGGCTTCTCACGAACGCATCCGCCGGCAACAACTGATCACCCAGGCCGAGGGCTATCTCGAGCTGGGCATGCCGCGGCACGCGCTGGAAGTCATCGGACGTTGCGGCGACGCGGAATTGCTGGGCGACCATGCGCTGTATCTGAAGGGGGAGAGCTTGCGGTCGTTGGGCGAGTTTCGCGAGGCGCTTAAGCCGCTCGGCGAGGCCGCCCAGCGCAATCCCGACAACGTTCATGTGTGGCTGGCCCTGGGCTGGTGTCACAAGCGGAACGGGCGGATCGATCTGGCCATCGAGTCGTTGGAAGAGGCCCTGGCGGTCGAGCCCAACGACCCGTTGATCCACTACAACCTGGCTTGCTACTGGGCACTGGTGGGCAAGAAGCGGCAGGCGCTTTCATATCTCTCACACGCCATCGACCTGAAAGACGACTACCGCGTTCTGGTAGCCGACGAGCCCGACTTCGACCCCATCCGCTCCGACCCCGGCTTTCAGGCGCTGACGAAGGTGACGGTGTAGGCCGTCTGTCGTAGGCACACGCCATGTGCCCGCTAGTCAAGTACAAATACGTAGCCACCGAGGACACCGAGATCACTGAGACGAACCACTGCGCCAATCAAACCGTCGTCCTCCTCGTCTCTTCTTAACTTAATTTTCGTCTCCGTGATCTCCGTGTTCGGTGGCAAACTCCTCGTCTTCATCCCCTTCGTGCCTTCGTGGTAAACTCCCCGTCTCCACCCTCAAAAAAAACTACTTGAAACTAGGCCAGGTGTTCGTCTAGGATCGCGCACAGTCGCTTCGGACAGGAAGGTCAGAATCGGTGCCCTCCAAATGTGTGTGTGGGGAACGCGCTTGGTCACGAACCCGCAACCACCTGTGCCGTACCAGCCTCTGCCGGGGCCGTTGAAAACCTCTGCG
>CAZUPX010000277.1:0-2385 GCA_964622155.1 uncultured Planctomycetaceae bacterium
ATCAGCGCCGCCGGCATGTATGGCGTGCTGACCACTGGCAAGCCGGTAAAGATCATCTCCAAGGTTTCGCAGCGCAAGCCGGCCCATTACTACGAAATCAAGATCGACACCAAGAAAAACCTGCCCGAGATTCTCAACGGAGGTGGTGAGGGGGTCGACATTGACCCGGGCGAGCCCGGCAAGAAGTACATCCAGAAGCACGGCATCGAATGGATCGAACAGCCGCACGGCACGCGCGTGACAATCGAGCTGGAGGGCAAGTTCATCCGCGGCCGCGGCAGCATCGACGAATACCTGGAACAAACGGCCATCGCCAATCCGCACGTCACGCTGCACTATCTCGACCCCGAGTCGGGCAATGGCGAGGGGAGCGAAGAACACGTTTACACCCGTTCCACCGATCAGCTTCCGCGCGAGCCCAAGGAAATCAAGCCGCACCCTTACGGCATCGAGCTGGGCATGCTCGTCACCATGCTGCAAGACGCCAAGAGCATGACGCTCTCGCAGTTTTTGACGTCGTCGTTCAGCCGGGTTAGCTCGGGCGTGGCGGCACGCATCGCCGAAACGGCCGGCTTGAGCACCCGGGCCAACACGCACAAGATCGGACGTAACGAAGCCGACAAGCTGTATCACGCGATCATGCAGACCAAAATCGGTTCGCCGTCGACCGATTGCATTTCTCCGATCGGCGAGGAGCTGTTGCTCAAAGGTCTGCACCACGTCGTGCCGGCCGAGTTCTATGTGGCCAGCACGCGGCCACCGGCCGTGTATCGCGGAAACCCGTTTCAGATCGAGGTGGCGCTGGCGTACGGCGGCACGTCGGCGGCCAATCGCGTGCCGCTTGATGTGCTGACTGACCTGCTGGAAGAGAGCGATGCCCGCACGCTGCGGCAGTTTTTATCGAACACTTTCTACGGGCTCGGAGCCGACGCGGCCGACGCGATCCTGAAAGAGGCCGACCTGGGCCCGCGCACTTCGCCCGGCAAGCTCAAGACGGCGGAAGTAGCGAAGCTGCACGAGGCGATGCGGAGCGTGAATCTGGAGGCCGGCCAGACAATGAACGTATTGCGGTATGCCAATCGCGTGCCGCTACAGTTCCAATCGGCCGGGTGCGCGATCACGCAATCCGTGATGGCCACCAACTGGCGATCGTACGGTCTCACCCAGTCGCGCAACCAGTTGCCCAGCGGTCCGGTGACGATCATGGTGCATATGGCCAGCGTTTGGGTTCCCTTCACCAGCGAATCGAAGGAAGCGATCGCCGGCTATCCGGAAATCCAAAAAGAGCTGCGCCTCGGCTTACAGTCGGTCGGCCGCAAGCTGGGTATGTATCTGCGGCGGCGTTTGAAGGTGAGACAAGAGGGGGAGCGTCGCAACATCTTCCTGCGCTACCTGGGCGAAGTGGCCACGGCCGTCAGCGACATCAACCGCACCGACCGCAAAAAGCTCTACGACCAGTTGCTGCTGGTGGCCAGGAAGAAAACCTCGTCAGCCGACATGAAGCTCGACGAACGGGGCAAAGTCATGGAAGATGCCGACGGCGACCTGAAGTACGATCCCAACGTGCTGATCGTCGAGCGCACGAACGATTTTGGAATTCGCACAGGCTCTCCACAGGGTTCGCTGGAAAACGGCAATGGCCAAAAAGGCTCGTAAGTCATCGAAGGATAAGAACACCAACGGTAGCGCCGCCAAGGTGACGCTCACCGACCGTGACAAAAAGACGCTGCGCGATATGGTCGGACTGGCCAATCGCATCGTTGACGACGCGAAGAAAAAGCGCGACCCGTATATCGAAATTCCGACTCGGGCTTTATCGAATGTTCGCTACAACAAGGCCCAGCGGCGGATCGAGATGGGGTCGAATACCAACCGCCGGCAGTTGTTCAACCTGTCGCAGGCCAAAAGCTACATGCAGACCGTGCTGGTGGCCAGCGGCTGCAAGGGGCTGATCGAGCAAGGCAAAACTCTCAGTCTGCGAGGCCTGTACTACAAGCTTAAGCACACCATCGAGGGCACCCGTGAACAAACGTTTGATAGCCAGGACGAATCGGACCCGGTGATCGAGGACGTGGAAGTTGGCCTCAACAACCTGCGCGAGGAGCTGCACCTGTACGCCTCGAACCGCGGCAATCTGGCCGGCAACCTGGTCTTGTTCGACCACAGCACGGGCGACGAGATCGATTGCTCGCGGATGGGCTCGGGCGGATACAGCATCCCCTCGATCGTCGAGCACGACGTCATCGAATTCAAAAAATGCACCGCCAAATTTATCCTGCATGTCGAAAAGGACACCGTCTGGAGGCGGTTTGCCGAAGACAAGTTCTGGCGCACGCACAACTGCATTCTCTCGCACGGTCAAGGCCAGCCGCCGCGCGGCGTGCG
>CAZUPX010000278.1:0-1725 GCA_964622155.1 uncultured Planctomycetaceae bacterium
CCGCGCTCATCATCCAGCGGACCACCGCCGGCACGATGGTCGTGCCGTCGTCACGTTTTCTGGCACTTGCGGCGCGACACCGGGCTCCATCACAGAAGCCTGAGCCATGAGGACATGGACAGACGAATCGGACTGACTCGCGGAGTGCACATTTCGCGCCGTCGGTATCAACGCCTGCGGCTCACTTGCGGCGGCGGCGCGAAGCTGTTGCGAACCGTCCGATGTTACCGCGGCCGGCGACAAGTGCAGCCGCTGGTTATGCCCCGCCGTCACGAATTACGGTAATGGGTCGAGCCGATGAATCGCTTCCAGGCGGCTCGCACGTTCCCACAACCCTAGAAGCTCTTGTTGATGCAGAGTGGCCCACTCGACAACCAAACCCATGGCCCGAGGCGGCAACGACCCGGTGATCTCAGGCACGCGAGTTGACCGAACCTGACGCGGACAACGCGTCGACGGATTTGCCCGTGAGCCGCAAATACATCGAGTCCGGACAGATGTCGAGTTCTGGACCCCACTCGATCGCGCCGTGCGAGCCAAGCCGAACGGAGTTAAAGAACGCGACGTCGTTCCAGGCGGCAAACACACCTCGCCCAGCCAGATCGGAGAGATCGACTTCACCTTCGACGCCATCGCTGTACCGCAGCCAAATCCGGAAGTTCGAAAGCGCTCTGACGCTAACTGGTCGAACCATTGCTACCGCACCTCGATGAGAACAGGATACTCCCGTTCGATAGCCGTGGGCTATTGCCAAGCCGGAAAGGAATTACGAGATTGCGGCATAACTATTAGTAGCCCCCGAAGCGGGTCGCTTGCGGGCTACCACGCGCGCGCGATCATCACGTCGATCGCCGCAAGGTGCAAAGAACGGAAGAGCTTAGCACTTGCTCTACCAGAAGCGCTAGAGCGGGAGAACGTACCGGATGTACTCTCCAGCAAATCCGCGGCGCTCATAGAGGCCGCGGGCTCGCGCGTTGGTGACGAGCGCGCTCAGCGTCAGACGATCGGACTGCCGCGCTCTGGCCCAGTCGACGCAGCGATCGAGCAGCGCGGACCCCACGCCACGTCCTTCGGCGGCTTCGGTCACCGCGAGCACCGACAGGTGCGCATGCGGCCGCTGGTTGAAGTAATCGACGAGCGTGACGAGGTAGCCGCATCCCGCCGGCTGCCCATCGAGCTCGGCGATGTACATCGCCTCATCCTCTGAGCCTGCCGCGCCGGAGCCTGGGCGGAGGCGGGCGGCGAACCACTCTTCAAGCGCCCGGCGATCGCCGGCGACGAGCTCGTCTTTCGGCCGCCACGGCGGCACGTCGAACGACACCAGGCGATCCGCAAGCGCAAGCACGAACGCGCGATCGGCGGCAGTGGCGGGTCGAACGCGCAAACCAATCTCGGGCACGATAACTCTTTACTGAACTGAAAACTGAACTTGAAACTGAAACTTAAAACTGAAACTTCCAACTTTCAACTTTCAACTTTCAACTTTCAACTGACTAGAGCACTGGCAGGTAAGGCGTCAGCCACTGCGCAATGATCGTGAACCGGTTGGTGAAGATCAGGACGCCGATGATGCTCATTAGCGCCCCGGAAACGATCTCGATGGCGTGGTAATAACGGCGGATCTTCCTGAAGGCGACAAAGAACTGGTTGATGGCAATCGCCGTCAGCAGGAACGGGATGGCGAGGCCGAGCGAGTAGACCGACAGCAGCACGATGCCCTGGCCG
>CAZUPX010000279.1:0-3859 GCA_964622155.1 uncultured Planctomycetaceae bacterium
AAGCCGCCGTATCAGCCAGAAAGTCCGCCGCCGAAGCCAAGGCCAAGAAGTCCGCGCCAAAGGCGCGCCGCAGTCCGGCGAACGCGGCGCAGTAGATTGGCAAGTGTGATCTACCCGGCCTTGGCGCGGAAGCGTCGTTCTTCGTTGTCGTCGTCCGACGCTCGACGCAGTTTTAGCGTCGCGCCCGGCGGCATGCGGCGCTCCTGGACGAAGCCGCGTGTTCCTTGTGAGAGGAACGGGGAAAAATCGGCCGCGGGCCCGGTCGAAAACTCCTTCTTGAGCTGCTCCAGCACGTCGGCCCATCGCAGGCTGCGGCGGTAGATTATTCGATACGCGGCTTTCAACTGGGCCATGTCGGCCGGGCCGTATCCATTGCGGCGCAGCCCGACCAGGTTCAAGCCCACGATCAGTCCGCTAAAGCCATCGACCATGACGTAGGGAGGCACGTCTTGCACCACACGGGCGCAGCCGCCGATCATCGCCAGGCGTCCGATGCGGCAGAACTGGTGAACGGCGACGGCCCCGGACACGAAGGCGCGATCGCCCACGGTCACGAATCCACCCAGTAGGGCGTTATTGGCCAGGACGATCGAGTCGCCAACGGTGCAATCGTGCGCGACATGCGCGCCGACCATCAGGAAGTTGTGATTGCCGATCTTGGTGCAACCGTCTTCGTGCAAAGCTCGGTGAATCGTGACGTTCTCGCGGAACGTGTTGTGCGAACCGATGATGACTCGCCCCAAGTTCTCCGGCATCCTCGTGTGCTGAGGAAAGCCGCCAAGCAGCGCTCCTTCGCAGACCGTATTGTGCGGGCCGAGGGTGGTGCCGCTTTTGATCACCACGCCGCTGGCCAGCGTGCAGTGGTCGCCGATCTGGACGTTGGACTCGATGATGCAGAATGGGCCGATCGTGACGTCGTGTCCAAATTCGGCCCGTGGGTTGACGATGGCCTGGGGGTGAATGTTCACCGTGATGATTCTCCGAGGCGCTTCCGTGGTCGTCGCGAGTCAGTGCGCGGTCTTGTCGACCGCCTCGGTTCGTCGCAGACGCACGGAAGGCGGGCGTGGGTGGGCGAGTCGTTGTGGAACGCTGTATGTGTCTCTGTTAGTGGTTATCGGTTTTTCCGGCGGTGCCAATCCAACCCAATATGCCGCATTTGAGGGCCCAAACGCATACCGGCTGTGGCCCTGCGCGTCTGCAACCCAAGGCCGCTTCAAGCGCGGAGCGTAACGCCGCTGGGGCCGCAAACTCCGCCCAACACCCCGGTGTTTCTCCTCCCACGACCCATCGAGTGAAAGTTGGTAGAATTTGCCGAGCGGCGGCCCTTCCGCTAGCATTTCGTCGCTACCCTGGAACTACCCTGGAACTACTGACCCGACCGGAGCCGTCATGTCGACCAACGAAGAGCTATATGCCCAGGCCGAGCGACTCAAAGACGACGGGAAGCTCGACGAGGCCGCCGCGGTCCTCGAGCAGATCGCCGCGCAAGACCCCAGTTATTCCTTGGCCCATTCGGCGCTGGCGGTGATCTATGGTCGGCTTAAACGGCACGACGAAGCCATTCGCCACGGCTTGAAGGTCTGCGAACTGGAGCCGAACGACCCGTTCAGCTTCACGGCGATGAGCGTGACGTTTCAACGTGCCGGCAAGATCCCCGAAGCCGAAGACGCCATGGCCCGGGCCCGCACGCTGTAAGCCGGAGGGTAGGCTATTGTCCGCTTTCCGAAGAAAGCGTGCCTTGTAAGGTAGCGACCGTGGACCTCGACAACCAAGCTGCGATTCCCCGCGACGCTCAGCAGGTTGAGGCCTGGATCGGACAAGCGCGGGAAGGATCTGCTGCCGCGCTAGGAAAACTATTGGAAGCCTGTCGCAATTACTTGCTCAGCATTGCCAACGAGGAGCTGTCGGAGCCGCTGCGGGCAAAAATAGCACCTTCGGACCTGGTTCAGGACACCGCCTTGGAGGCCTTCCGTGATTTTGCCAGTTTTCAAGGGGCACGCCTCGAAGAGCTCTTGGGCTGGCTGCGTCGGATCCTGGTGAACAATGTAGCAAATGCCAGTCGCCGTTTCGAAGCGACGGGCAAGCGGCAGATTTCTCGTGAACTTCGTTGGGCCGATCAGGCTGCTCAACTCAATGGCTTGGAGGACGGCGAACCATCTCCAAGTTCGGTTGTCGCGGCGGGCGAACTACAGCAGCGGGTTGAGCGGGCTCTCAATCAATTGTCAACGGATCTAAGAACCGTGATCTTGCTCCGCAATCGAGAAGGCTATTCTTTCGCGGAAATCGGCATCGAAATGGGGCGCTCGGCGGAAGCCGCTCGCAAGCTTTGGGCCCGCGCTATCGATTCGCTTCAAAAAGAACTGCGAAACACCCATGAGCGCGCCTGAACCTGACGCGGACGACGAGTTCGCGACCCTGCTGGCCGCGTACGACACTCAGCTCGCCTCCAGCGACACGATGGCGGAGCATTTCACCACGCGCGTGCCCAGCTTGCCGAATGACTTGTCACTGCGGTTGGCAGCGGCGCAAGACTGTCTGCTGGTGCTCAGACAGATTTGGCCGCGCGCGAAGCGCAGCGACTCCCGCGCGCTCGAGTTAGCCAGTCGCTTTCGAATCGTTCGAGAACTGGGACGCGGCGGTTTCGGCATCGTGTATCTTGCCGACGACATGCTGTTAGGCCGGACTGTAGCTTTGAAAGTGCAACGGCCCGAGGCCATTATTTCAGCGAGCTTGCGCGACCGATTTACGCGCGAGGCGAAGGCGGCGGCAAGACTTCGTCATCCGCACATTGCCGCCGTTTACGACATGGGTAACGAGGGGCTGCGATTTTGGATCGCGAGCGAGTACTGCGACGGCGATTCGCTGGCAGCGTGGCTCGCAGCGCAGAATGTCGAGATCGATCCGCGGGCGATTGCCGATTTCATGGCTGCGCTGGCCGACGCCTTGGAGTATTCCCACCAACAGGGCGTGCTGCATCGCGACTTGAAGCCCAGCAATGTTTTGTTGCAACGGAACGTGAATACAGGTTCCCTCGACGCGTCGGCCGTTACAACTCTGACGGCAGTTACTCCCAAGCTCATCGATTTTGGACTGGCAAAACTGCTTGAAGGTGGAGATCTGGAGACGCGTAGCGGCGCGCTGGTCGGCACACCGGCCTATATGGCTCCCGAGCAGGCCAGCGGGCAAGTCCGCCAGATCGGTCCGGCTACCGACATCTATGGGCTGGGGACGATCCTCTACGAGTTGATCACCGGAAAACCCGCGTTCCGTGGAACCAACGATGCAGACACGCTGCGACAGGTTGTCGCGGACGAGCCGGCAGCCCCGCGGCGACTGCGCCCTGAACTGCCGCGCGACCTGGAGGCGATTTGTCTGAAGTGTTTGCAGAAACAGCCCGCCAAACGCTTTGCGAGCGCGGGGGCGTTGGCGGCGGATTTGCGCCGCTTCGTGCGCGGCGAGCCTACCGAAGCACGGCCACTCACGCAAGCGCAGCGGCTTGTCAACTGGGCGCGCCGGCGGCCCGCATTGGCCGGGCTGGTGGCCGTCAGCTTGGCGGCTTGCGTGGCTCTGGCGGTCGTAACTGTCGTGTACGTCTTGCAGCTCAGGGCTTCCTGGCACACAGCCGACGGCTTGCGAACCGAGGCTGAAACAAGCGCCCAAACTGCTCGCCAACAAGAGCAAATTGCCAGTCAGTACATGTATGTCTCGCACATGAAGCACGCCTACGAGTGGCTGGAACAGGGAGAGATCAGCCGAGTTGAAGAATTGCTCGACCAGTATCAATCGGGCAGCCGGCTCGCGGACTTGCGCGGATTCGAATGGTATCACCTCAAGCGCCGGCTGCACGGCGAACATCTCA
>CAZUPX010000280.1:0-2428 GCA_964622155.1 uncultured Planctomycetaceae bacterium
CCATACGATATCCTGGAGGCGCGTATGCACGATGAGAAGACCATCGGTAAGCCGGATGCGGGAAATCCGCACGTCCGGTTTGAACGGGGGCCTCAGGAAACGGAGCCGGCGCGCCACCGCGCCTGAGGTCTACCAATGAAATTCAAGATCGCTGCCCTTCTTTTAATTGCAATCCTCCTCACGTTGATGACGTGGCAGTGCTTTACTTGGCCGGTCGTCGAGATGCCTAGTCGATGGGTTGATGACTCCAAGGACATCGAGGCCGAAATTGCTGCCTTCGTTCCGGTCGAACGGCCACCATCCGGCGCCGAAGTTTTGTTCCGTTGCCTGGCCTGTGTCGGCTCGCTGCTTCTGGGCGTCTCGTTCGTGCGAGCACTGCGCATGTCGGGCCGGCCGCCAAAGAATACTGAGCCTCGCAAGGAATCTGGATAATGAAACGTTCCGAATTTGTAGAAAGCCTGATCGAAATCATCGCCACGGCTCGACGTGCGTACCCCGACGAACTTAATCGCGCGGTCGCAGTGTCGAAGCAGCAAATCATGGCGCACCCAGAGCATGATCGCTGGATTGATGCGCTGGTGACCAGCACTATCCGTCACGCGATTAAATACTGTACGCCGCTCCCCAATGTGGTCGACGAAGCAGCTCGCGTAGCTCGCCTGGATTACATTTTTGAGCATACAAAGCTTATGGAAACCACAGAAGACCGTCGAACGCATTAACGCTCGACCGATGCATGAAGGCTGAAGGCGTGACACCGAAAATCACCCTACTCGATTGGCGGCACGCTCGGATTTGTTGAAGACGAGTGGCCGGGCGCCGAGGCATCGGGGCCGGGCCGGAATGGTTTCCAACGCCTGCGCGTACTCCAACACGCCGACGGCCGGAAGCTGATTTTCGGGAGTGTGCTGACCGAGGGGAAGCAACGGCCAAAAACTTGCGACTGCTTGTGGACGCGGACACGGAGATGCGAGCCGCACTGGCGCGTGTCGTCAATGTGCTCAACCTGGACGGGCTGCTAGTCAAGTGGCTACTGGAGGAGATCGAACGCGACAGAGGCCCGCGGACACACGACCGCGGCCGACGTAGTTCAACACGCCCAAGGTGCTCGGCGCGATTCCTGGTCAATCGCGTGAGGCTGCACCGCGAGCGCTGACCTGGCGTCATGCCAGGGAAGAATTGGAAGGGGCAGTTGCGCACGAGGCACGCCCGCACGCAACTGCCTCCCATGTGATTGACCTAGCTGGCGCTTCCCATCGAGTTGGCGATGTTGGTGAAGGTCGTTTTGGCGTTGGTGCCCAGCGAACCAATCGCCACCAAACAGACGACAATAATCAGGGCCAACATCACCGCGTACTCGACGGCGGTGGGACCATCTTCCGACGTGATGAAACCTTGCATTCTCTTCGCGATGCACATAATAGGAACCTCCCAGACTGCTAAGGGTGTCAGGGGCCGCTCGTTGAAAAAAGTCAACAATGCCCGGCTGACTGTTGAAAAAAGTGGACGCACTGGTGTCGATCGAGTGCGGGAAACACGCTTCATTTGAATCGGCCCGCGGTTCCGCTCGACACCAACGAAGCTGGAAAGCAAACACCGTGCCACGTGGCAGACGCGCATCCGAAATTGACCGAACGCGAGAGAGGCCATTAGCCGCTTCGCATCCGGCCGGCGCGACCGCCTACGCGCCCCGCTGCCGCGCGACAACGACCGACGACCTGAGATACCTTGAGGACCGTTTGAACGCGCCAGACGCAGGTTGCTGTTTGGTAAAAACGAGCGCTGGGAACAAGCCGAGACTCAGATATACACAAGGCTGCTGGTGTACAATTCCCGTCCGAACGGCTCGCACCGTTGGACCTTTGCGCGGAGGAGTGTCAAAACATCGCCCGGCTCAGTTGGGATGGCTATCTCGACATCACGCAAAGGCAGTTCGAGGCAGTGCATTAGCCCGATCCCAGACTCAGAAATGTTACGGCAGTATGCGCGATGGCAATGGCCGTCCAAATAAACTAATGCTGAGTGAAAGAACGGAAATCGTATTTCAGATCGACGTTCAACCTCGGAGCTCTCCTTGGCTTCGTTCACAAAATCAGAAATCGTCCGGCTACTATTCTCAATTGGAGTAATCGACATTGGCCTCTCGGGGGACTAGGGGTGTCAGGGGTCGCTCGTTGAACAAAGACTACACGAATCAGTGCCGATCGAGTGCGGGAAATGACTGTCCCCTCGGCAGTAACGAAGCTGGAAGGCAAACACCGTGCCAAGTGGCAGACGTGTCTCCGAAATTGACCGAACGCGACTGTGGCCCCGCAGCCGCACGACCGCGGCCGACGTAGTTCAACACGTCCAAGGTGCTCGGCGCGATTCCTGGTCAATCGCGTGAGGCTGCACCGCGAGCGCTGACCTGGCGTCATGCCAGGGAAGA
>CAZUPX010000281.1:0-1892 GCA_964622155.1 uncultured Planctomycetaceae bacterium
TGTCAACGACGATCGACTGGCGCGTGTGATCCGGTTCGAGCAAGTGCCCACGAAAGACTTCCCATGCGACTTGCTCAGCCGCGACAATTGCGATCCGCAGTCGTGCTGGGGGCGCGACAAAGAACTTGCCGGGTTGCAGCACTCGACCCACCGCGGCATGCACGACGTCGGAGGTCATCGGAGTTCCCTGCATCGCGCGGCGGCGCTAACCCGTCGCGCGAATTGTTCCCAACCGCTGGCCAAGGAGCACGACGGCGTCGACAGGGGCCACGATCTCAACGAGCTGTCCCTCGACCGGCGAGTCGACGGTCAGCACAGCCTTTTCGGTCTCGACCTCGACCACGGCCTCGTCCTTGGCGACCGGCTCGCCCACCAGCTTCAGCCAGCGAACGACTCGCGCCTCGGTAATCGTCAGATCCAGGTTAGGCATGACGAGGGGCACACCCTCGACCGCCACCGCGGCGGCAAGATTCGGCGCCGTCTGCTGGCTCGCGGCGCGGATTGGCGAGGCACCGTGCGGCGATGGATGCGGTCGCGCTGTGACTTGCAGGCGGCGCGGAATCAGCGGCTTCCCGGATACGACCCCCTGGGCCGCCACGACTATCCGCTCCACCGACACCACCACCACGTTTTCATGCGCGGGGCTGAAGGGATGGCCAACCGGGTCGGTGTGCAGTCGGCCCACCGGCGCATAGAGATGTTCGAAGGCATGCTCCATCATCACCGCGGCCAGCTCCGCCCCCAAGCCGCACATCGCGAATCCTTCGTCGACAACCAATAACCGCCCGGTTTTGGCGACACTTTTGACGACCGTCTCGACGTCCAACGGCACGACCGTCCTCAAATCGACCAGCTCGCAGGAGATTCCCGCCGCCTCAAGTTGCTCGGCCGCCGCCAGCGCGCGGTGCACCGGCGAACCGCACGAGACGATCGTCAAATCAGTCCCCTCACGCACAACGTTGGCCTGGCCAAACGGCACCAGGTGTTCACCGACCGGCACCTCGCCCTTGGTCGGAAACAGGGCCTTGGGCTCCAGGAAGATCACCGGGTCGCTTGCGCGCAGCGCCGTCTTGAACAGCCCCTTCGCGTCGGCGGGCGTCGAGGGAATGACGACGATCAGTCCCGGACAGTGCGCCCAGATCGAATGGTAGCTGCCGCTGTGATGTGGCCCCGTGTTTTTGATCGTTCCCCACGCAGCGCGGACGATCATTGGCACGCCGAGCTGGCCGTTGCTCATATAGCGCAGCTTCGCGGCTTGCTCGATGATTTGACTGGCAGCCTCGAACATGAAGTCGGCGAACATCACGTCGGCCACCGCACGGCAGCCGCTGGCGGATGCCCCGGCCGCCGCGCCGGTGAACGCCAGCTCGCAAATGGGCGTGTCGATCATCCGCCCGGCGCCAAACTCGTGCCACAGCCCCTTGGTGTGGGCAAAGGTGCCGCCGCGCTCGCCGGTCCCCTCGCCCAGGTAGATGATGTGCGGGTCCCGGCGCATCTCTTCGGCAATGCCGTCGCGCACCGCCTCAAGCCAGGTTTGTATCTTTGTTTCGGCGTCCCGCGGCGCAGACCTTACAACCGGATGGAGCGGCTCGGCCCAGACGTGATCGTTCGCGGTGGCCGGGTCGGGATGCGGCGAGTGTCGCGAAAACTCGACGGCTGCTTGCATGCGGGCTTCGACGCGTTGGTCGATCTCGTCCAACTGTTGGGCATTTGCCACCTCATCGGCGATCAGCTTGTCGCGAAACGTGGCGATCGGACAGCGGGCTTTCCACGAGTCCAACTCCTCCTGCGTGCGATACGTACCGGTCAACGGGTCCCCTTCGTGATGGCCGACCACGCGATAGGTTTTGGCCTCGATGAGCGTCGGGCCCTGGCCTGCTCGAGCTCGCTCG
>CAZUPX010000282.1:0-2516 GCA_964622155.1 uncultured Planctomycetaceae bacterium
TCACGTTCTTCCAATCTCAGCGTCCTCGGTGGCAAATCTGCAAGGCCGTCATTCGGAGGTCGTTGGCAAAGCGACGTGCGGGTCGTTATCTTGTGAAGCATGAGCCCGCCAGCAACTCCCCAACCGTTGTCTACCGAGGTCCACCGCCTGCGGGCCGGCATGGTCGGCATGGGGATGATTTTCGACGAGACGTATCGGCCCTTCTTCGAAAACGTGTATGACCGGCCGCTGTACCAGCCCAGCTTCGGCATTTGCCGGGTGGAACTGGCCGCGGTGGCCAGCCGAACCGGTCAGCGAGCCGAGGCGTATCGCAAGGCGGGAGGCGCACGGCTGGGCAAGTGGAATAGCTTTCGCGAGCCGAGTGCAATTGAACAACTGCTCGAAAGCGGCGTCGATTTTGTCTGCATCGCCACGCCCGATAACCGGCATTTCTCGGCTGCCCTGGCGGCGCTGGACGCCGGAAAGCATGTGCTGATCGAAAAACCATCGGTGCTCACGCTGGCGGAACTGGACGAGCTTCAGAACCTTGCCCGGAAAAAGGGCGTTCTGGCGAAAGTCGTTTACCACAAGCTGCTCGATCCGGATCACAAGAAGCTTCGCACGCTTGTCGTCGATGGCGAACTGAAGCACGTCAACAACGGCTACTGCACGCTACTGGAGCCCAAGGGCATCTCGGGCAGCCAGTTTTCCGAGTGGATCACGGGCCGCAATCCCGGCACGTACGTGGCCGTGCACTACATCAAGCTGATCGATTTCACGTTCGGCGGTCGCCTGCGGAGCGTGCAGTGTACCGGACAGCGCGGCCTGGTCGGCCCCAGCGACGGCCCGACCTGGGACTCGACGCAGTTGCGATTGATCTACGCCTACGACGATGGCCGCGAGGCGGCGTTCGATATCCACACGTCGTGGGTCACGCCCGACAATTTTCCCGGCTATGTCGAGCAGGAAGTGCAGTTCCGCTTCGACAATGGCGTGTGGAACGGTCACGGCCGCAAGCGGGGCGTGGAGTGTACTGTCGAGGGACGGACGCCGATCGAGCGCAAGACCTCGATGAACAACCACTACAATGGCACGTTTGTCGAGCCCTGGGGCGAGCGGTCGCAACGCGGTTACGGCATCGAGGTGCTCGAACGTTTTGCGCGCGAGTTGGCCGAGGTTGAGTTCGGCGGACCCGCCGAAGGGCGCAACGAGCGACTCGAACGCGCGCGAGAGTTGACCTACAACGACCTGTCGGCCGACCGGCAGACCGTGGCCGCCGTGCAAGCGATGGAGGCGATATTAAGCGCACACGCCGCCGGCACGCCAGACTGCGTCGTGCACGTCAACGACGCCCGCGGCGGGCTCGTGTTGTACGCACCAGGCTCGGCCGAACCAGAAGTTCTGTATGCTCCACGAGTGTGAATTGTGACGATGAGCCGCCGCAGCGAATTATCTCCGGACGCAATCCAGCATCCTGGCGAACAGGAGTCGAACGAGCTGCGCCGACGGAGTGCCGCTGTGGAGCCAACGGCTCTGCGGACCTATACACCCACGCTTGCGGTGCTCGCACGCAGCGAGGGCTGCTACCACTGGACACCCGAGGGTCGCAAGCTGGCCGATTTCAGCTCAGGCGTGCTGGTCGCCAATCTGGGGCACAACCCAACGCGGTGGTGGAAGCGAGTACTCAAGTATCTGGGGCTCGAATCGATTCCCGCTGAGGGCGATTTTTTCCGCGCCTCGACGCTGACCTCTTACAACGCATTGACGCCAATCGAAGTCATGGCGTCTGAGCGGCTGGTTGCGAATCTGAGATCTCAGACTGGTGGCGCGCGCCTGGAGCAGGTGCTGTGGGCCGCCACCGGCAGCGAGGCGATCCAAAAGGCCATCTGGGCCGCTCTCGATCGACGTGCGGGCGAAGACATTATCCTGGCCACGCGCTACGGTTTTCACGGCAAGAAAGGACTGGCCGGTGCGGTGACCGGCAGCGAGCAAGACGCCGAGCGCGATCGTCGCGTGCGGTTCCTCAGCTTTCCGACTGATGAGTGCCACAGCGTCGCCCGGCGCCGCGAGCCATTGGACATGACACCATACCGAAACGAGTTGGCGGTGCTGGCGAAAGAGTACGGCAGCCGAATTTGCTGCCTGGTCACCGAGCCGTACCTGGGCGGCGGCGGTTCGTATCACCCGCAGAAAGAATACTTGCTATTGCTCGAATCGTTCTGCCGCGAGCACGACGTCGTGTTCATTCTTGACGAGGTGCAGTCCAACTTTGGTCGCACCGGCCCGATGTACGCCTTCACGCAATACGGAGTCGAGCCCGACATCGTCATTCTCGGCAAGGGGCTGGGCAACGGCATCCCGGTCGACGCGGCCGTCGGACGGCGCGATCTGTTTGCCAATATGCACTACGGCGAAGGATCGGACACTTGGAGCGCGCATCCGCTGGGTTGCGCGGCAGTGCTGGCGACGCTTGACGAGTTCGAATCGACCGACGTGCTTGGTCATTCCCGCGAGCTGTCCGGCGTGATCGAGGCCGG
>CAZUPX010000283.1:0-3452 GCA_964622155.1 uncultured Planctomycetaceae bacterium
CGCATGCCTTGACGCTGGGGCCCGACGGATTCGTGTACATCCTGGTCGGCAATTTCTCGCATGTCGCGGCCGAGTGCGAACAGACAAGCCCTTATCACGACTACTATGAAGGCGACCTGATTACGCCGAAGTACGAGGACGCAGGCGGACACGCCGTGGGCATCAAGGCGCCCGGCGGCACGATCATTCGCACCGACGTCAACGGCAGCGCGGTCGAGTTGGTCGCCGGCGGGTTGCAGAATCCCTATGACCTGGCGTTCAACGAAGACGGCGAGTTGTTCACTTGTGACTCGGACATGGAGTGGGATTCGGGCATGCCCTGGTATCGGCCGACGCGGCTGGTGCATGTGGTACCCGGCGGCGAATACGGCTGGCGCAGCGGTTGGTCGAAGTGGCCTAGTTACTTTGTGGACAGCCTGCCGCCGATCTTGGAGCTGGGGCGCGGCTCGCCCGCCGGCATCGAAGTCTACAACCACCACATGTTTCCCAAGCGGTTTCACAATGCGCTGTTCGTGTGCGACTGGTCGCGGGGACGCATCCTTGCCATCCGCACGAAGCGTCATGGTGCCAGCTACAAGGCCACGGCCGACGTATTTCTGGAAGGCCAGCCGCTCAACGCCACCGACATCGCCGTGGGGCCCGACGGCTGGCTGTATTTCTGCACCGGCGGACGCGAGACCGAGGGGGGCGTCTATCGAATTGTGTGGAAAGGCGCGGTGCCCCCTGAGGTCCTCAAGCGCGGCCAGGGAATCAACGCCGCGCTAGAGCAGCCGCAACTGACCGGTGCTTGGGCCCGGCAGCGTGTGGCGCTGGTCAAGCAAAGCCTGGGCAATGCCTGGGCCGATCAACTGGTCGCCGCGGCAAAAAACCCGCAAGCCGCCACCGAGCGGCGCGTGCGCGCCCTGGAATTGATGCAGTTGTACGGACCGTATCCCACGAAGTCGCTGCTGGTGCTTATGTCGCGCGATAAAGCACCTGCGCTGCGAGCCAAAGCGGCTGCGATGATGGGCATTCACAACAGCGACGAGACGCAGCAGCGCTTAGCCGAACTGTTGGACGACCCGGACTTCGTCGTCCAACGCATGGCCCTCGAATCCCTCGCGCGGTGCGGAGCCGAACCGCCGGTCGACGACGTTGTCCACATGCTGGGCTCGCCCGACCGGTATCTGCGCGCCAGTGCGATCCGCGCTCTGGAGCGGGTGCCGACGGGCGATTGGTCGCCGAAGATTCTGGAGCACCGCGAGCCTCGCGTTTTTAGTGGCGGCGCGTTGGCATTGCTGGCGGGCGAGCCCGAGCGGGCGACGGTCGACGCCGTGCTGTTGCGTAGCAGTCGCTTGCTCAAGTCGTACCTGACTGACGACGATTTTCTCGACCTGTTGCGCGTCATCGAGCTGGCATGCATCAAGGGGGAGGTTGCCGGGGGCGAAATTGCCCAACTGCGGAGTCAACTCTCGGAGGAGTACCCCGCACGCGATCTGCGGATGAACCGAGAGCTGGTGCGGCTGCTGGTCTATCTGCAAGAGCCGACATTCGCCAAGCGGCTCGTCGAGCAACTCAATGGCGATTTGCCGAACCTGGAGCGGATGCAGCTATTGGTGCACGCTCCGTTCTTGACGACAGGATGGAAGACGTCGCAAAAGCTTGAGGTGCTCAAGGTCTACGAAGAGGCCCGCACGATGCAGGGGGGGCACAGTTTTGCTGGATACATTGAAAACGTTTCGCGAGATTTCTTTGCCTCGTTCAACGACGAGGAGCGCAAGCTGGTCCTGGCCCAGGGAGTGAAGTGGCCCACGTCGGCGCTATCGGTGTTGGCGAGTCTGTCAGAGAAGCCGAGCCCCGAAACGCTGTCCCAGATCCAGAAGCTCGACCGGCAGGTGCAAAAATTGGATACCGAGGCGGCCAAGCGGCTGCGGATCGGAATCTGCGCTGTGCTGGGCGGCAGCCACGATCCCGATGCGATGACCTATCTGCGAGAGCTGTTCGAGAACGAGCCCGATCGGCGTGTCACGATCGCCATGGCTTTAGCCCAACAGCCGGACGGCGACAACTGGCCGCTGTTGGTTCGCGCGCTGCCGATTGTCGAGGGCGCGGTCGCGCAGGAAGTGCTTGCGCGGTTGGCCCAGGTCGATCAGGTGCCCGAGGAGCCCGAGCCGTTTCGCCAGGTGATTCTGCGAGGCTTGATGCTCCGCGAGAACGGAAGCAGCCGAGCCGTGGCACTCCTGGAAAAATGGTCCGGCAAGCAAGTCAGCCAGAGCGACGAACCGTGGGACAAAGCCTTGGCGGCCTGGCAATCCTGGTTTGCCGAGACCTATCCGGACCAGCCGGACGCAAAGCTGCCCGTCGAGGACGAACAGAATCACTGGACCTATCAGGAGCTGTTGAGCTTTTTGACGGGCCCGCAGGCTTCGCAGGGGGTCGCCGCACGCGGCGCTCTGTTGTTCGAAAAGGCGCAATGCATCAAGTGTCATCGTTACGGCGAACGCGGCGAGACGATCGGCCCGGATTTGACCAATGTCAGCCGGCGGTTTCAGAAAAAGGAAATCCTGGAATCGATCCTGTTTCCGTCGCACGTCATCTCCGACCAGTACGCCAGCCAGACGGTTGTCACCAAGGACGGCAAGAGCTACACGGGCATGGTGGCCCCGCGTGGCGACGAGGCACTGGTTGTGCTGGACGCCAAGGGCGAAAAGATCGAGATTGCCAAAGACGATGTAGAATCGTCCACCCGGAGCAAGGTCTCCTCGATGCCCGAGGGGCTGCTCAATCGCCTCAGTCTGGAAGAGATCGCCGACCTGTTCGCGTACTTGGGCGCAACAGGTCGCGGCGACGTGGCGCGCCGCGCGACGAAGGCCCGCTAGCCGGCTGCGTGGGGTCGGCGGGCGGAGAATTAGCCCGTTCAGCCGCGATGACACCCAGCTGTGAGCGATCCGACCAGCGTGGTTCAAGGTCGAATCGCGGTTGCCGTTTCCTTCACCAATGGATGCGAATCGCCGCGCAGTCGCTCGGTCAGCTCTGCCGTGCCGAATTCGGGATGCTGGCGGAGGATTTCGGCGGCGTAGAGCCGTGCCCACCACTGCGGGTGCTTGGAAAGGAAGTCGAGTTGCGGCCGCACGTCCGGCTCGACCTCTTTGCGTCCCACGAACCCATACTCCTGCTTCCATAGATTGGTGCTCACCACGCGCTCCGCCCAGCGGATCGGCTTTTGCTCGCCAAGCGGCTTGTCCATGTCATCTCGCAGAAAGACGTCGCACATGACCAGCAGGGCGTCGCCCGGGGAACTCCGATACATGTGCTCGATCAGTCCTTGCTCGACCTTCCGGCCTTGGTGCTTGCGACCATTGATGAAGCTCCGATAGTGGCTGTAGTCAGGTGGGCGTGTCCCGTGCCGAGCCTCCACGATTTCCAGAAGATCGACGATCTCATCACGCACTTTTTCGTCGGTTGTGTCGATG
>CAZUPX010000284.1:0-4634 GCA_964622155.1 uncultured Planctomycetaceae bacterium
CTTCAGCTTGTCTTCGCCGATGGCGGCCTGAAGGGTCGAGAATCCGGGGATGTAAGGTGCCGGTGCATCGGTTGCGTGCGCACTGGCCGGATACCAGATGTGCACCATGACTTCGCACTTCGCGCCAAGTTCCTCTCTCGGCGGCCGTCGAGAATTGTCGACCCAATGAAAGGATGTCCTGCCAATCGGCAGGCTTCCGGTCGGCGGCAGCAGTTCGATGGCCGCCGGGGTCGCTGGCTCCTGGGCAATAGCATCCGATTCTGTCGCAAATCTCGCGGCGGGCCAGAGCAACCACAAGACAACGATCAATTGAAGCGCGCCTCGTGTTTGTCGATTCATGGAAATCTCCGGTTCGCCGCTGAGCTAAACGCTCCACCGCGATTATATTCGCTTCCCGTGGCGAGATATTGAAAGGGGCCGTCCGCGAAAGTCGACGCCGGAATCGCGATAAGCCTTTTGCGGTGGCATCTTCCGCCCCGACGCTCGGCTCGCTAGATTCTTGCTAGCGATTTCTCAGGCGGAGACTCCTATGGACCCTGGCTTCCCCACGCTCCTTGCTCAATCGTCCAGCGTGCCGTTGCAATGGCTCGACGTGCTGGTGCTGTCCACGAGCGTGATCGGCGTCACGGCCTTTGGCATGTGGATCGGCCGCAAAGAAGAGAACACCAGCGACTATTACCTGGCCGGCAAGACCGTCGCCTGGTGGGCCGTCGCCGGCTCGATCTTCGGCACCAACATCAGCTCGCACCACATGGTGGGCATGATGGGGGCCGGGCTGAAGGAAGGATTCGCGCAAGCGAATTTCGAGTTCGGCGCCATCTTCGGCCTGTTGATGCTGTGCTACTTTTTTCTGCCGTTCTATCGCCGCATGGGTCTGTTCACGCTGTCGGAGTATCTCGGCCGACGCTTCGACGATCGCAGCCGCCTGGTGTACTCGATCACCAACATGGCGTTCCTCTTGATCCAGATGGTCGGCACGATGATCCTGGGCGCGCTGACCGTGGCCACGTTGACCGCCGACTCGCCCTACGCCATCAGCTACGAAGCGGCTGTCTGCCTGATGGCGGCCGTGGCCGCGGCCTACACGTTTTTCGGCGGGCTGAAGGCCGATATCTTCAACGACGTCGTGCAAAGCGTTCTGTTGCTCATCGGCAGCGGCATGCTGGCCGTGCTCGCCATCTGGCATCCCAACGTGGGGGGCATCTCCGGACTGCTCGAGAAACAACCGGAGAAGTTTCACGTCTTCTTCGAGGCCAGCCATCCCCAGCTTCCGTGGAGCGGCGTGCTCAGCGGGCTGATGGTGCTGCATATGTACTATTGGGGCACCAACCAGTTTATCGTGCAGCGAACGCTGGGCGCGCGGAGCGACTGGGACGCTCGCATGGGGACCATCACGGCGGGCTTCTTCAAGCTGCTGATTCCGTTTCTGTGCATCGTGCCCGGCATGGCGGCTGGCTATATCCTGGCCATCGATCCGGCCACCGAAAGCGACTCTGCCTTCGCGGGGCTGACTCGCGAGCGGCTGCCGGCCGGCTACGGATTGGTGGGCGTGGTGATGGCCGGGCTGGTGGCCGGGATACTTTCGACCATCGATTCGATGATGAACTCCACGGCCACGCTGTTCACCTTCGACATCTACAAGAAGTACATCCGCCCGACGGCTTCCGAAATGCGGCTGGTATGGGTCGGCCGCGGGGCCATGATGCTGATGGTGGCGGCGGCGATCGGCCTGTCGCTGTACTTCGGCAGGGCGAAAGGGGGCATCTTCAACACGATGGCCGACTACAACGCCTACCTGGTGCCCGGCGTGATCGTGGCCTACGTGGCCGGCATCCTGCAACCGCTGGTCACACGCACCGCGGCCTTCGTCTGCATCCTGGCCGGCCCGTTCTTGTCGATCTTGTTCGAGCAAATCGCCTGGTACGGATTCGACCACCAGTTGCAAGCCTTTCACCGTGCCGCCTTGGCCACGCTGGCCTGCTATGGCGTGCTGCTGGTCGTGAGCCTTGCGACCCAGCATCAGCGCGACCCCGACCGGGAACAATACACCTGGTCGCGCTTCAAAAGCCAACGACAAAGCGGAGAAGGCGCCCGCCGCCCGTGGTGGCAGCGCGACAAGCTGTGGGCCTGCGTGCTCGTGGCGTGCACGCTGGCGATGTGCTGGTTCTTTGCGTAACGACGTTATGCAAGTGGTGGCAGAAGGCCCACAAGTCTTCGTGGGCCAAAGGCCCAACCTGTAATTGCCAGGGGCATCGCCCCTGGACTCAGTGTCCCACGAGACGGTTTTGAAGCCCCAACGGGGCGCTCTGAGAGCGCCCCGTTGGGGCTTCTAGTTCACGCCAACCGCCCTTCCCCAGGGGCGATGCCCCTGGCTATTGCAGGTCGCCGCGTTGCGGCTGCAAACGGATCTCCGACAGCACTTGCATAACGTTGGTAAGCATTGGGCCTGGCGGCCCGTTGAAGAATTGTAGCTGGCCCCGGCGCGCCGGGGCCGGCCTTTTATCGCGAGCAATCCGGGGTCACAGACCTTAGCTACAGAATAACAATTCGTCCACCTTTTCTTCGTCCCTTTTTTTCGTCGACATTTGTCGTAGTGGGCCCAGTCGAGAAAGTGGATTGTTCTGGGCGGAGTGTGGTATCCTACATTTGAGGAGATTGTGAAAGCCATGCAGCCACAAGACACAACTCAGACGCCCCCCGTTGTCCCGAAGGAATTCTCGGGACAATGGATTGCTTGGAGCCACGATGGCACCCGGATCGTTGCGACTGGGACGACGCTGTCCGAGGTGGAGAAGGCGGCAAAAGACTCCGGCGAAGGGCAGCCCCGCTTTGAAAAGGTCCCGCGTGCCAACGTCCGAATCATCGGAGCGGCGAGGTGAGGTTTTCCTATCGTCGCTACGCGGTCGAACCAACTCCCGCACAACCCGCCGCGAACCTCGTCTACCGACCCGTAATTCCATTTCGTCTCACGGGTCCACGTGGTTCCTTCGACTACTTCGATGTAACTTTTCTGGGCGTGGAAAAGGCAGTCGGCGTTGTTCGCAACCAACTTCCACTCCCCGTCCTTCAAAGCGACTGACCGCGCGTCACTCGCGCTCTCAGTCCGCGACCTAGTCCGCTTGCCGTTTTCGTCGAAACCTCTTGCATTCGACGCCTGACGGTTTTTGTCGCTCGCTGGCCGCGCCGTATTTGCGCGGATCCTATCCCGGCGGCACGCCCAACGGAACCGGAGACGCCCGCCACAACGGCCGAAACACGTTCAAATTCACGCCAAAACGCCAAAAAACGCCTTGCGATTGCAGTGTGCCCACAATGGGGCGATGCATGGCGAATTCGGGCGATTTCCAGTTGTCTGGAAATTTCTAAAAAAATACTTGACTCCCCGACCCCCCCCCCCAGTATATTCCGGCTTGCGTAACGGTACTCCATCGAGTGACGCTAATGATTCGCAACGTCAATTTGAGCACTCAGAAAGGTGCTAGGGATCCCTCTCAATCGCCGCCAGCTTGGCGGTGATCGGAGCGAGGGATGCCTAGCGCCTTTTTTTGTTGCGCAAGATTCGCCCATTCAACTGAGTAACCGAAGGGGATTGCTATGTACCGAAGAGTGCTTCTCGCATTGGTGCTCGTCTGTTGCCTGGCTCCGACAGCATACGCCGTCCCAATCATTACCGCCGGTTCCTGGACGATTAATCCTGCGGCAGGTCAAAGCACGGACATCGTCACGCTGCTCCCGATCAAGATTATGGTCTCCGGCGGGGATGCGATTGCAGGTGTCGATTTGGCGACGCACGTTGGGGGTGGGGTGTTGATGTCGTTCGTTGACGTTGTTGGCCCCGGCACGGTCTTTGCTCCCAACAACCTTGGCCCGTTTGAGTTCTTTCCCGGACTCAGCCCTGATAAGTACACGTTAACGGTAACGGTCGCTGGCACGGTTCCGGCAATCGGAACGTTGGGGTTCGTAACCTTTAACGCCACCGGGGTTGCGCCAGGCACTTATCCTTTTACCTTGTCTAATTTCGTCGGTTCGTCGGACCTGCCGCCGTTCGCATTTCCTTCTCTGATCCACGGCTCCGTGACGGTCATTCCCGAACCGGGATCGATCGTGTTGGCCCTGTTTGCCGCCGGCGGTTTGAGTGCGGTGGCGATTCTTCGCCGTCGCAAGATGGCTTAGGATCGACCTGATGTAACGAGCTTAAAACCGCAGGCAGACGAGGTCTGCCTGCGGTTTTTCTTGCGCCTGACAGAATGCGACTTGCCCTAAGTTCCGGGGAGCTAAGAATAAGATTGACTCGTTCTCTCGCTGACGTATTATCACCAACTCATTCTCTGGCACCGGGCCGCGAACCGCCCGAAAACAAACTCTCGACGCGCGATTGGCGGTCGGTTTCTTTGGCGATCACGTCTCCGCCCGTTTGCCAGCCGACGAGCCGCTCCAAATGCTGCGAGCCCACGAACTGGCCCGCGGGCGTGTAGCCGACCCACTCGTCGCCCCAATTCTGCTTCGGGTCGGCCGGCATCACGATCCAAGTGGCCAGTTGCTTGCCAAGGCTCAAGTCCCAAAGTCTGACGGTGCGTTCTTCGGCGCCGCTGAGCAGTCGTCCATCGGGCAGAAAAACAGCCGCCGTCGCCACG
>CAZUPX010000285.1:0-2186 GCA_964622155.1 uncultured Planctomycetaceae bacterium
AAAAAAATTTCAGAGGTCACTACCAAATTGTCAAAGAGCAAATTTTCGACTGCGCCCGTCAGGGCGCCGGTCGAAACAATATCCGCGTCGACTGCGCCCCAAAGATAAAGGCGCCGGTCGAATAAAAATCCCCGGCCGCAAAGCTGCCCCATGGGCAGTTGCCATCCAGGGAGAAGTCCCATTCTAGAGTTCGACCGAGCCGTGTCAACCAGCGGACCACGGATTTCGCGTTTCGCCGGCAAACAAACCGGTAACCCGGTCATACAAACCGGTAACCCGGTCATGCAGTGCCGGCAGTTCGCTAGCACCCTCGGGCGGCCGAGCAGCCAAAGTCGCATCTATCCATACGCACCAAGCGAGCTTTGGTTCACGTATTCTGCCCCCCAATTCCAGATCTGTCAAGCGGCCATAAATCAAGGCCGGTCAGCGGGGATTAGCTGTTGGGCTTCGCGGCATCGTGGCCTGGAAGAGCATCTTTCGGAGTGGCGCTGGGCTGTGCGATGCCCAATAGCTGTTCGGCCTCGGCGCGAAAACGAACGAGCTCCTCGTTCTTCGGTTGATTCTTTTCCATCCACTCGATGGACCGGTCGTACCACTTGCGGGCTTCGTCCTTGTGGTCGAGTTGCCAGTGGGCCATTGCCAGGAAGAATCCGTTGAACCCGAGATACTTGTCGGGCGCGAGCTCTTCAGCTTTCGTCAGCGAGGCGATAGATTCCTCCCACTTACCGCCGCGACACTGGGCCACGCCCAGCGTATTGCGAATCATGGCGTCGTTCGGCGCCACTTTGGCGGCCTGCTGGGCCACTTGGACAGCCAGGGCCGCGAGGGCCGGCTCAACATCCCGGGCCGCCACCAGGTTCCACGCAAATTGATTCAGCGCGTTGGCGTCAGACAGGCCCATCTCGATCGCCTTCTCCCAGGCCTGTTGGGCTTCGTCAACCGCGCCGCCCTTGGTCAGTGAGAAAGACAGCGCCAGGTGTGCGCCGGCCAACTGAGGCTTGAAGTCTACTTGCGGGTGATCGCGCTGGAGCTTTTCGTAGAGGGAGATTTGTCGTCGATACGCCTGCACAGCTTCTTGCGGCTGGCCGGCGGCGGCGAGCTGTTCGGCGAGAAACTGTACGCCCCAGCCCATTTTCTGCTGAAAGTCAACGTTGGCCGGATATTCGCTCACCAAGGACTGGTAGATATCGACGCTTCGCTGCGCGACGGCGGCCGCCTCGTTTGCATCGCCAGCCGCGAGCGCTTGCGCCAAATGCCAGAGCGCGTCAGCCTGAAAGGCCCGATAGAACCCGTCGCGCTGCGGAATCTTGTCGGCCGCGAGCCTGGCGAAGGCGTCCGCTCCCTTTTCGAAGTTTTGGCGCGCCTCCTCCAACTGCCCCTTGCCGCGCTCGAGCCAACCAAGATGCCGATACAAATGTCCCGTCTGCTCAAGGTGGCCTGCGTCACCCGGGAATTCTTTTGCCAACTCGACGTTCAACACCAGCGCCCGCCGCAGCAACGGCTCGCGCACGGCCGGATTCGCCTGCGATCTGTCCGCGGCTTCGGCCAAAGCCGAGGCGAGTTGTTGGCGAGCCGGTCGGTCCTGGGGGTTTTCCGCCAAGAATGATTCCCACATCTCAGACACGCGTTGGCGGGCGGCATTCGCCTCGTCGGCGTGGCCGGCTGCCACGAGGCGCTCGGCAAGGAAACCCAGCGCGAAAGCCAGCCGCTGCCGGTATTGCGTGTTGCCGGGGTATTCTTTCGTCAGGGTCTGGCAGACGTCGACGCTTCGCTCGGCGACGGCGGCCGCCTGCTTGGCATCGCCGGCTGCGAGAAGCCCCGCCAAGTCCCCGAGCGAATCGACCTGACTGGCGCGATACCATCCGTCGCGCTGCGGAATTGCCTTATCCTCCGCGAGCTTTGAAAAGGCGCCCGCCGCGTTTCCGAAGCATTGCCGCGCCTCGTCTGTCTGTCCCTTGTCGCGCAGCAGCCAACCGAGACGCCGACTGAAATTCCCGACTTGCTCGAAGTGCCCCAGATCGCCCGGAATTTCCTTTGCCAGCTCGGCGTGCAGAGCCAGTGCCCGTCGGTGCAATGGCTCTTGCATCTCCGATTTCGCTTGAGCTTTGTCCGCCGCTTCCGTAATGGCGGATGCGAGTTGTTGGCGTGCCTGCCGGTCCTGGGGGTTTTCCGCCAAGAATGATTCC
>CAZUPX010000286.1:0-5565 GCA_964622155.1 uncultured Planctomycetaceae bacterium
GAAGCGCGAGCGAGGAAGGGACCACGCACAACTCTCGCTCGCGCTTCGGGCTAGTGTCGTGTCGATCGGCCAGCGGTTACAATGCGGCGCGGCGAGATTTTCCATTGCCCTCATCGACTGAACACGTACGATGCGCACCACCTGGACGTTTCATTCCGCCGCTCAGATCATCTTTGGCTCGGGTGCGCTCGCGCAATTGGGTGACGTGGTTGGTCGGCCGGGTTTGAAGCGGATTTTCATCGTCACCGATCCCAGGCTCCTCGACGCCGGCATTGTCGATCAAGTTCAAGTTCCGCTGCGCGGCAAGGCCACGGTTGAAGTTTTCACCGGTGGCGAACCAGAGCCGTCGCTGCGTGCCGCCGAAGCGTGCGTCGCTCGTGCTCGCGAGTTTCGGCCCGATGGGCTGATCGGTCTGGGTGGCGGCAGCAACATGGACCTGGCCAAAATGACCGCGGCCATGTTGGCACACGGTGGGTTGCCGCGCGACTACTTGGGCGAGGATCGCGTGCCTGGCCCGGTGTTGCCACTGGTGTGCATTCCGACCACGTCCGGCACCGGCAGCGAAGTGACGGCCGCCGCGGTGTTCACCGACGAAGCCAACCACATCAAGGTCGGCTCGATCAGCAACTATTTTCGGCCGAAGGTGGCGCTCGTCGATCCGCGGCTCACGCTCTCGTGCCCTCGCAAAGTGACCGCCGACAGCGGAATCGACGCGATGACCCACGCGATCGAAGCCTACACGGCGGTCGACAACTCTGCGTTTCCGCTGCCACCGGGCGAGGTGTCGCTGTTCCAGGGCCGGCATCCGTTAGGCGATTGCCTGGCCGAGAGAGCGATTTCGCTGATCGGGGCGAACCTGGCCCGAGCCGTCGAGAATCCAAGCGACCTGGTGGCTCGCGAAGGTATGTCACTGGGATCGATGATCGCGGGCATGGCGTTTTCCAATGTCGGCGTGGCACTGGTTCACGCCTTGGAGTATCCCATCGGCGGCGCCACGCACTGCACGCACGGCGCCGGCAACGGCACGCTGCTGCCTTACGTGATGCGCTACAACCTTTCGGTGCGAAGGCCGCAGTTTGCCCGCATCGCACAATTGCTGGGTGAAGACATATGCGGGTTGAGCGAGGACCAGGCCGCCGAGCGAGCAGTGACGGCGATCGAAAAGCTCAACCGCGCGATCGGTATACCGTCGCGGCTCAGTGAGCTGGGCGCGAAGCGAGAACAGATTCCCGAATTCGCCGAAAAGGCCCTGGCCATCACCCGCATCATCCGCGTCAACCCGCGCGTGCCAAAGGTGGCAGAAGTCATCGAGCTGCTCAATGGAGCGTATTGATTCACATACTAACCCGACGCGCGAGCGAGGAGTTCCTTGAACCGCTGCACCGGAATCCCTCGCTCGCGCGTCGGGTTAGTAGTCTGATCGCATCAACACACGGACCCCCGAACATGAACGCACCACGCAACCGTCGCGAGTTTCTGGAACAGTTGGGCCTTACGGGACTGGTGCTGGCTGGACAAGCGGCCACCGCCCGCGGGTATGCGGCCAACGAGACGCTGGGCATCGGATGCATTGGCACGGGCGGCCGTTGCCAGGCGCTGATGCGGGCCCTGTCGGAGGTCGACGGCGCGCGGATCGTCGCCGTGGCGGACGTTTGGGACCAGCACTTGGATGCCGGCAAGAGATTGGCCGCCGAGGGCGCGTTTGCCACCAAGAACTATCACGACGTCTTGGCCCGCAAGGACGTCGACGCCGTGATCATCGGCACGCCCGACCACTTGCACGTGCCGATCACAATCGACGCTTGCGCCGCGGGCAAGGACGTGTACGTGGAGAAGCCGCTGACGCACGACCTGGCCGAAGGGGCCGCCGTTATCGACGCGCAAAACAAGTACCAGCGGATCGTGCAGGTCGGCATGCAGCAGCGGAGCATGCCGCATTTTCAAAAGGCATTCGAGATCATCAAGGGCGGCGACATCGGCGACATTCACAAAGTGCATCTCACCTGGAACCGCAATCAGCCGCGCTGGGCCCGCGACAAGTACAATATCGATCCGGCCACGGTTGATTGGAAAGCGTTTTTGGGCTCCGCGCGCCAACAGCCGTTCGACGAATACCGCTTTCGCAATTGGCGCTGGTTCTGGGATTTTGGCGGCGGCATTCTCACCGACCTGATGGTGCACCACATCGACATCGCACACTGGTTTCTGGGCCTGGATCATCCCCAGACGGCCACGACGATCGGCGACACGTTCAAGGCCAAGGACTTGTGGGAGACGCCTGACACGACGCAGACGCTTTTGCAGTATCCCCAGCGCGAGGTGCAGGTTTATTTCGAGGGCACGTTTGTCAACGCACGCAACGGCGAAATGCTGGAGTTCATGGGGAGCGAAGCGACGTTATATCTCGACCGCGGGCGATATGAGATCCATCCGGAGCGGAACAAGAAGATCAAGCCTTCCGAATTGGTGCTGGGTCACGGACCGCGTGGGGCCGACTTTTACAATCTGCCAAAGGGCGAGGTACTGCACCTGGCCAACTGGGTGCAATGTATTCGCAGCCGCAACAAGCCCAACGCCCCGGCCGAGGCGGGCGTCAGCGCCGCCAGTGCGGCGCATCTTGGCAACATCGCGCTGCGCAGCGGGCAAGTCGCGCATTGGAAAAACTGAAGTACATTTCCACCCTCTCTCACGAGGGGAGAGGGGAGTCTATCAATGCTCACCGCCGAGTAAGTGCCACGCTTTCAGTATCGCCACGCAGCTTGGCCCGTGAGTGATGCGGCTGTCGAGCACCATGCGGACCGCTTCCTCAAAGGGCATCGATCGGCAGCCGATATGCTCGGTTCCTTCGGGCGAGGTGGCGCCGAACATCAGCCGGCGAGCCAAAAATAATCGTGTCGGCGATACGACCACCGAAGTGAACGGATCGCAAACGCCCAGGTCGATCCACTCGCGCGCCGTGATGCCCAACTCTTCTTCCAGTTCGCGCCGTGCCGCTTGCTCGGCATCTTCGTCGGTGTCGATTCCGCCGCTCGCGGCCTCGATCGTTGTGCGGCCGACGCCGTAGTGAAACTCCTCGGTGAGATAGACCGTGCCCTGATCGTCCACGGGCAGGACGGTGACGCCCGGTTTGAGCCGCACGACGCAATGGCTACCCGGCTTGCCGTCGGGCCGGACCACCTCATCGCGCAGCACCTCAATCCAAGGGTCGCGGTAGACTTCCTTGCGGGCAAGAATCTTCCAAGGGCCGTGCTGCTGTGGAACCAACATGTTGATGTATCTGGGGTGGATGAGCGAGTTGGCGAATCTTACCGCAACCGCTTGAACGGGACCAGACGTGGGGATCGTGGCCGAGCCGTTCATCGCGCGAACCTCATTCGATTGCTGCTATAATGCGTCACGGCTTGCGACGTCTTATCCCGTCTAACGCTCCTTTCAACGAAGCACACGCCGGAGGGCCTGACATGGCACGTCACCGATTGATTGGCTGCTCAATGCTCTTGGCACTTTTTGTTTCCTGCGCAAGCGCGGCCGATGACGATCAAGCCGAGCTCGAACATGCGCGGAATGAGACGACCAAGCAACTCAAGGAAATCGGGATCGCGATGCTCAATCATCACGACACGTTTAAGAAATTCCCGCCGCCGGCGTTTGGCCGGGAGGGCAAGCCGCTGCTGAGCTGGCGGGTGAAACTGTTGCCGTTTCTGGAGCACAATCCGCTCTATATGCGGTTTCATCTCGACGAACCTTGGGATAGCGAGAACAACATCAAGCTGTTGGAGGAAATGCCCGACGTCTACTGTTGCCCGCGCTCGAAAGCGGCCGAGCAGAACCGCACGGTCTATCAAGTTCCGCGCGGCGCGAACACGATTTTTCCGCCCGAGGGGACCAGCCTTCGCACGATTAGGGACGGCACATCAAACACGATCATGCTGGTCGAGACCGACGAGGAGCATGCCGTGCCGTGGACGAAGCCCGACGACTGGACGTTCGATCCGGAAAAACCGGGGGCGGGCCTGGCGGGCCATTTTCCGCAAGCGTTCTTCGTAGGCGCCGCGGACGCCAGCGTCCACGAGCTTCCCATTACGATCGACACCAATACGTTGCGTGCCCTGTTCACGCGCGACGGCCGGGAACAGGTAAAGTTTCCCGAGATCGACCGCGCTGATTCACGACAGCCCGCCGACCCGGAGGCGATGGCGCGGGCCACCGCGGAGACGATCGATCAATTCAAGCAGATTGGGATCGCCCTGCACAATTTCCACGACGTCCGAAAATCATTTCCCGCTCCGGCAATCTCGCAGGAAGGCAAGCCGCTGCTGAGCTGGCGGGTGGCGCTCTTGCCTTTTTTTGAAGATGACGAAAGCAAGAACGTGTCGTTGGAGTTTCATTTCGACGAGCCGTGGAACAGCGAGCACAACAAGGCCCTCGTTGCCAAGATGCCAAAAGTGTATCGCTGCCCGCTGTCGAAAGTGGGCGATCGCGGACGCACCGTATACCTGGCCCCACGCGGTAACTCGACAATCTTCTCTGGTCCCGAGGGCGTCAGTATTCGCAAGGTCTCCGACGGGCTCTCCAACACCATCGCGGTGGTCGAAGTCGACGACAAACACGCCGTGGAGTGGACCCGCCCGGACGACTGGAAGTTCGACCCGGCTCGTCCATCGGCTGGGCTTGGTGGGCACGTTGCGGGACGGCTCATGTTCTTGTTTGCCGATGGCTCCGTGCACATGCTTCGCGACACGATCGACAAGGACATCCTAAAGGGCTTATTCACTCACAACGGTGGCGAGGTGATCGCCATTCCGAATGACTAGAGGTTCACCGCCGGCCACGCGATGCGTCACGTGGCGTGCACCGCCGGGTAGATGAGCATTCCCTTCTCGTCACGTTGGGCGGCCGGATTGAGCGCGTGATGCTCGCTATGCGCGGCATCAAGAATGTGTACCGCTTCGAGCCCTCGTGAAACCAGCACGTCGGAAATCAGCCAGCGATGACAGCGCCACGGCACGGCCTCGGCGCACATGATCGCCGTGGTGCAGCGTTCGCCATGCTCGATGAGCCGCGCCAGCGCCGCTTGAAACGGCGCGCTGGCCATGTGATCGGCGAACGCGCGAAAGCTCGTATTGCGCCAGAAGGCATTCGGCGAGTCGGCTTGGGGGCGGCGCCGGCCGCCCAGGTCGACTTCGTGCTGATAGTCGATCCCCACCGCGACCAGCGACTCGGCAAGGGCCTTTGCCGAGAAATGCGGACAGCGGCGCGAGCCGGGAAACTGGCGTACGTCGACCAGCAGCTTGACGCCGTACGCCTCGAGCATTGCCCGGAATTCGTCAGCTCCGCGGGTGGAGTGCCCAATCGTGTGGATCGTGGTCATAACCGACTCGAATCGTTGCCAGCGGCCGCGCTCTGACCTATAAATGCCAAACAATTGTCGGGCCACGCTACGATTCTATGGTTTGAGTGATGAACGTCGATCCCATGCCGCCTATTGAGCCTGAACCCTGGTGGTTGCGGTTGCCGTGGGATCGGCTGGGGCTGGTGCTGGGGCCGGCGGCGATGCTCGCCTGG
>CAZUPX010000287.1:0-5564 GCA_964622155.1 uncultured Planctomycetaceae bacterium
GCTCATCGAGACCCTGACCGTTGCCGGTCGCTGCACGAGCGCCGAACTCCACCCTCCACCCGAGGGCGATGGAACCTGGCGCGTGCTTGGCGACCCGACCGAGGTGGCACTATTAATCGCCGCCAGAAAAGCCGGCCTCGATTTTTCCGAGAAGCCGAAAAAAGTGTTGCATGAGATTCCATTTGACTCCGATCGCAAAATGATGTCGGTCGTCGTCGGTGACGCCAGCGGCCAGCGAATGTTCGCCAAAGGTGCGCCCGAGGTCGTTCTCGCACAATGCACCGATGAACTCGTCGCCGGTGGAATACGACCATTGACGGTCCAGCGGCGCGAGGAATTGCTGGAGATTAGCGGCGAATTGGCAAGCCGAGCGATGCGAGTGCTGGCAGTCGCCGTTCGCAATTATCCGTGCTCGCACGCCGGTCCTTACCTGGAGACTGAGCTGATACTGGCCGGCCTGGTCGGCATGCTCGACCCTCCGCGGAAAGAGGCGAAAGACGCCGTCGGATCCTGCCTCCAAGCTGGCATTCGCCCCATCATGATCACCGGCGATCATCCAGCCACGGCACGCGCGATTGCCAGCGAGTTGCGAATCGGCAACGACGGGCGAGTGGTCACGGGAGCCGAACTGGACCAGCTCAACGACAACAACCTCGACGTGCTTGTCGGGGAGGTTGCCGTCTACGCACGCACAACGGCGGAGCACAAGCAGCGGATCGTGCACGCGTTGAAGCGAAGGCGCGAAGTCGTGGCAATGACCGGCGACGGCGTGAACGACGCGCCCGCCCTGGTGGCGGCCGATATCGGCATCGCGATGGGTGTCAGCGGCACCGACGTAACCCGAGCGGCATCGGACATGGTATTGACCGACGATAATTTTGCCTCAATCGTCAACGCGGTCGAAGAGGGAAGGGGGATCTTTGACAATATCCAAAGGGTGGTTCATTACCTTCTGTCGTGCAATGCCGGCGAGGTGCTCTTTATGTTCTTTGCCGCGCTTGTTGGATGGCCGCTGCCGTTGTTTCCAATCCAACTATTGTGGATCAATCTGATCACCGACGGTCTGCCGGCCTTGACGCTTGGCGTTGAGCCTCCGGCTCGAAACATCATGTCGCGACCACCGCGCCCTTCGGGCGAACCGGTGATTACGTTGAAGCGTGGCCTGTCCATCGTTGCGTGCGGTACGTTGTTCGCGCTGGTCACGGGGTTTGGCTTTGCCTATGTCAGGTGGAACGGCAGCGCAAACCTTGAAACGGCAAGGACCGTCGCGTTTTGCGTCGCGTGCTACAGTCAAATGTGTTTCGCGTTCGGCTGCCGCAGCCAACAGTTGACGTTTCCAGAGTTGGGCGCGTTTTCGAACGTCACCATGCTCGCTGCGATTCTAGTTTCCGCGACGCTTCAATTGAGCACGGTCATGTGGGGAGTGGGGCGCAGCGTGTTTCAAACGACATCGCTGACATTCGAGCAATGGACGCTGGTTGGTCTGCTGTCGCTTGTGCCCGTGACCGTTCTGGAACTGAGCAAGCTTGCGCGTCGCCTGCTGCCGAACACTCGCGGCGCGACATGAACCGCAGTGCGTTGTTCGCCGGACGAACAGCTCAAGAACCGCAACCGGACTGTTCTACCGGGCACTTTGGGCAACAGCCTCGGAACCATCGGCCATCAAGCGGGCGAGCGGCACGAGCAGGCGCACCGCTTCCGGAGGGAATGCTGAGGCTTCGGCGCTCCAGAAATTGATTGTGCAGCGAATGCCGTTGATCTTCACCGGCACGTGCATGCTCGAACGAATGTCCTTATTGGCCATGTTGGCCATGACTGACCCTGTGGTAGTGCCCATCTCGCTGTTGACAACAACATCGTTGCCCAGCGCATACGCCGCCAGAGACTGCCCTTTCGCCCGGATGACGGTCGACCGGCTCCGCAGCGATGTCTTCAATCCCAGCCGTTCCTGCAGCATGACAAGCCGTAGCTTGTCGTTGTCGACCGATGTGATGCACACCCGATCCAATTGTGGGAACAGGTCGAACAATTGCCAAACGAAGCGCTCAAACGTCTTGTCGCTGGCCAACGCACCGCGAGCCATCGCCTGCAACGAATCGTCGAGTTGGATTGTATCGACCTGGGCCAAGAACTCCTTGGCACGCAGTGCTCCCGCGGCCGCTGGCTGGGTCAAGTCCTGATCCACAAGCGCCATTTCGAACCAGCCGAACATCATCTCTTCCCAAGTCTGTTCGCCCCAAGCCACTTCCTGGGTTGGGTCTGGGTTGGCCAGGTTGTCGGCCGAATTGTCGAAGTGTGCGACACAGTGCATTTTCGTGCCGCGTGGCACGTGCTTGGGCTCTGCCAGCTCGTACGTCGTCTGCCAACCGAAGTCGTAGTTCGGCACCCACAGCACCGTCTCCGTCTTACCATCGGGATAGGTCAAGTCGTAACGAAAGTCCTTGCCGCGCAAGTGCATGTGCGGAGAAACGGACAGAAGCATGGCATTTTGTCGAAAGACGTATTCCGATTCGACCTGATAACTGGCATCGTTCGGCGGAATCTTGAGCGTGAAATTGCCGGCGTTTTGTACGGCCACTTCCTTCTTGACCGTCTTCGGGTCGGCGAACACGAAACCCACCTGGCTGCGATCTGTTTGAGCCTTGCCGTTGGCCGTGTAGTGCATTTCGAACAGGAGCTTTGACCCCTTCTGCACGTAACGCGCCATCCCCTCCGGCAGCGGGCTCTGCCGCAAGCCCGGTGCGAACGCCCCCAGCCAATTCGAACGCAGCCGGCCAGCCTGACCGCTCGGCGCAACACCGGGCGGAACCAGGTAGACGATGATGTGGTGCACGACGGCCGTGTTTCCCGGCACGCACTCGAGGGCCTGGATCCATTTGTCTTCGGTCCAGCCCGGGTCGACTACGAATCGCTGATATTCGACCGTCCCGCTGGCAGGCACTTCAAACGGCTCGTCTGCCATATAAAGCACCTGGTCCGGCTTGGGAATCTGCCACCCTGCAGCGAACTGGGGGGTGGGTGGCAGGTTTTTTGGATCACCCTCGGGCGCGCCGCTTTCGACCCATTTTTCGATCAACGCCTTGTCGCTGTCGCTCAAGCGAGCATCGTTCTTGAAGTGACCGATCTTCGGATCGGCGTGCCAAGGGGGCATTCGCCTCTGGCTCACCACTTCGCGGATCATTTCCGCCCAGCCGACCGACTCCTCGTAGGTGGTCAGCGCGAACGGCGCGATCTGCCCCGTGCGATGGCAAAACACGCAGTTGTTGTTGAGAATCGCCGCGATGTGACTGCTGTAGGTGACCTCGCTGTTTGTGTCGGGTTTCTTGATGCGTCCGATATGGCAGCCCTGACTCGGGGCAATCGGCAAGCTAACCGGCTTGCCCGCCAACAGCTCATCGATGGCGACCGCCAGATCGCGACGTTTCGGCTCGGACCGTTGGTAAGCAATCCCCTGGCCCTGGAAGCCAAACTGGTCGTCGATGCGGCCCCAGTATCGGACCACTCGCTGGCTATCGAGTGCGAAGACCTCGGGCGTGCGAACCGCGCCGAATTGATCGGCAATCACGTTGCCGGCGTCCTTCAGCAGCGGAAACTCGATGTTGTACTCGGCCGCGTAGTGCGCCAGTTCGGTGATCGAATCCTGCTGATTCGAATTGACTGCAATGAACGTTACGCCGCGAGCCATGTACTCATCGGCCAGTAGCGCCAGCCGCGGACCGTAGAGCTTTGCCAGTGGACACTCCGTGCCCAGAAACGCCACCACCACGACCGGACTGCCGGCAAAGTCCGCCAGCGAAACTGGCTTGCCGAGAAAATCACGAGCGGCGAAGTTGTCGATCTTCTTGCCGACGAGCGAGGTCTCGCCGGCGGCCGCCCTTCCACAAATCGTCGCAGCGACCACGAATACCACCAGCGCAAGCACGGCCTTTTTCATGTTTTGCACCCTTTGAAGTCATCGCTCACCATCCTTGATGGCAAGCAGGTCCCCTGGCATCAACCGATCGTCCATTCTGTAGCGACTAGCTTCGCCAGAATCGCAGCCCCTGGCGCGCCGCATATTCATTACGGCCGGCCGATGACTGCAAAAAACATACCTGCGCGAAAAATGGAATCCAGACTCGGTTTTCGGTCAACGAGCGCGACGATTCCGCACACCCCGCGGCGCGCATGAGCGTTCTCGCCACACTCGCATGCGCTTTGCGTATCATTCGTTGTGCCTGATTGCGATCGCAACCGGGGTAACGATCCCTAGCCTACGCGCTGTCTGGCTCAAACCAGGCGAACCCATCATATCCACTCATCTTCGACGCTACGGACTGGCACTGCTAACCGTCATCGTGGCCGCGATCATCTTTTCGAGTTGCGACCATCGTGTACTTCGTTCTTGGCGCCACGATTGTGTTTCTCTGCAACTCCGAGCACCGCGTTCGATTGGCATTGCGGAAGGACATCGCCGAGCGCGCGGCGATCGAAGCCGAGTTGCGACACAGCAAACAACAATTGATTCTGGCGATCGAAGCGGGCCAGCTCGGAACCTGGGGAATACACGGCCTGCGCGGCATGACCAGCCGCGCGAAACTCGTTGGGGGACAGTGCACGATCGACAGCGCTCCCGGCCAGGGAACACAGGTCGTCGTTGATCTGCCTTACTTGAACCGGAACTAACGAGCCCGGGCAACGACTGTTGCCGGCAGTGCCGTCCAGCCGCGCGCCGCCAGCGCGCAAGATACCCCCGAAACCTCACCCATCCAAGCCGGATCAAGAGAGCGGCGAGAACGCAGTGGTCGCTTCGTCCGAATGAGACTTGGGGACAAACCAGCTACCGTCAGTCGTGAACGCCACTTTGCCGGCATTCTCGAACGTGCGATATTGGGCCTGTGAAACCTGGACGTGAAGGCAAGATCAAAATGCGCATTGACGGTCATCAACGGCGAAGTTGTCTTCGACGCTGCGAATGTCGCAACAGATCGGTAGCTTGGCAGCGAGCGCGTCGGAAAATCGTGTCGGCAAGTTGATCCAACCGCCTTCAATAGCCGCGGGGGACGTCGTGGGCTTCCTTCAACCAACTCCACCGCCCTACGACCCGTTGGAGTGGGTCAAAAAACCTTTCGCCCAGCGCGCGCGAATGGTCTGCGAGGCGTGGGCCCTGCAAGGCTACGGAACACCTATCGGGGCGTACGCGATCTACGCGATCAAAGTGGTGTTCTACATTGGAACGTGGATCTTTTTTTGCGGACTCACGCCGGGTCTGGGCGGCCTCTCGACGATCGGTCAATGGTGGCTGTCGCCGCTGGCGTTTCAAAAGGCCATTCTGTGGAGCATGCTGTTCGAGGGACTCGGCCTTGGATGCGGGAGCGGCCCGCTCACCGGCCGCTACTTTCCTCCCATCGGTGGCTTCCTGTATTTCCTGAGACCGGGAACGACCAAACTTCCGCTGTTTCCCTCGCTTCCAGTTCTGGGCGGGATACGGCGGACATGGCTCGACGTCGCACTCTACCTGGCTCTGGTCGTCTCCTTGGTCCGCGCGCTGGTCGCGCCCGCGTTGGATGTGACGCTGCTGCTGC
>CAZUPX010000288.1:0-1662 GCA_964622155.1 uncultured Planctomycetaceae bacterium
GCCGCCAGCGCCGCGACGCCTTGCTCGATCAGCACGTAGCCAACAGTCAGCACTGGTGTGACCTTAAGCGCGATCGGAAGCGCCAGAATCCCGCCGGCCGCCAGTGAGCGCGGCCACGATCGACTTTCAAGCAGCAGCCGGAATCCCCACAGCAACAAGAACATCTGCGCGACGCCGACCTGGCCGCGCTGCAAACAATTGAGCGCCGGCAGAGCCACCGCCACCACGGCTGCGGTGCCGATCCATGGCGGGATTGGCCCAAACGTACCCCGTTCCGGCGCGCCCGGCAGGACGACCCGCGCAATTCGACGCGACTCAACCCAGCAACCCCAAGCCGCGGCGACACAGACGGCAAACCAAGCCAGCACCTGCATCTCAGGAACCAGCGCGTGCAACGGTGCCACCAGGATCGCAAACAGCGGCGGGTAGAGATAACCCCAGCCGCGCGGATTGGTGACGGCGTATGGATCGCGGCCGTCGAAGAATGCAGCGCCGGCCTCGGTATAGACGGTGAAGTCGGTTTTGTGCAGACCGAGTGCGTTCGGATCGACACGCCCTCGCGCGCGGACGTCGACCCAACCCCACACAGCCAGCGCCGCCAGCAGAACGACGATTCCCCTCCGTGGTGTCCACCGCCACCAGCGAGATGTTGCGCCCAGTTTACGCAAGTCGTTAGTGCGAGTCTCGGTCACAAGTCGCGCGTCTCCGTACCGTGGTGGCACACACCCGATCACAAACTCACCGGCACGCTTGATTAAGGCGACAACCCTATCGTGGCGGACAAGTTAGGTCAAGCTCGCTGACTTCGTGACAGCGATCGGCGGGCACTACACTTGGCCAGGGTCTTTGTATTGCCTCAGTTCCGAGCTTGATGCTAGACTTGCCGCCCCGCCGTGGCGCGCTACGACCGCGGGTGGCACTGGCGTCACGCCAGTGGTGTGCCGACGACCCGAGCAATCGCGACAAGGAGGTCGCCGTTGTTATCCAAGTGGCCGATTCGCAATAAGTTCCTGTTCGGCATCGGCTTGCTGCTGGTGATCGTGGCCACGCTATCGTGGAGCGGTTTCCACGGCGTCTATGCCTATCGAAGCGCCGTGCGCAGTTTTCGCGGCCGCGCCGACGAGTTGCCCCTGACCAACCAGATCAGCAAGCATATCAGCGACCTGCGCGTTGTGGTGTCCGCGGCAATGGGTTTCCAACGCTCGGCTGACGACCACATCGATCGTCGAGACTTTGACAGCCAGGCTTTGTCGGCTTCGTTTGCAGACCAATTCCAGCAGTTGCGTTCGACGCTCGTCGACTATCGGCAGCACATCGTGACCAACGACTCCGAGGATGAGCGGCTCAAGGACAACAGCGAGGAAATCGAGACGCTGCGGAAGATCGAGTCGTCGGTCGCGCAAGTCGTCGAGGTTTCGAGTCGCTCGGACTGGATGGCGGATCCGGAGCCGCTCAAGCTGGTTCACGCTCAACTGGAGCGCTTGCAAGAGCTTTCTTGGGAGCTGCCCAGCTTTCTCCATCAGCGGATTCACGGCTTCGCCGACGAAGTGCGGACCCAACGCCGGGCGTTGATCTTCGTCAATTGGGTCACGACCATCTCGGCCGCGCTGATGCTCGTCCTGTTCATACGTTTGTGCTACGCCTGGGTGTTTCGGCCGCTGC
>CAZUPX010000289.1:0-4865 GCA_964622155.1 uncultured Planctomycetaceae bacterium
CGTGAGAATCAACGTTGATCCCCAGCAGATGCGGCGCCGAGCGATAATCACCAGCAGCGTGGCCGCGGCGGCGACGATGACCCCGATCCAATCGGTGTCGAACCAGTTGATCCAGGCGGTTTGCTCGTCGAATTGCGCGGCGGTGATCGCACCCGCCTGGACTTTCTCGTGCAATCCCCCGAGATAGAAGCGGAAGTATACGTTTTGTGCCACCCACGCTGTCATCACGGCGCCAACCGGAATTAACAGCTCGGTCAATCGTTGGCGATCGAGAAACACCGGCAGCGATGTGCCAGCGCCTCCCATGGCGGCCCACAAAAACCCGATCAGAAACAGGCACGCCAGCCCGTACAGGACCGTGGAGTCGTGGCCCGAGTGGGTGTAGCCGATGACGTGCATGTAAGACATCGAACCGCCGAACGACCAGCCCAGCGCGCCGAAGATAGCAAAAAACCCCACGCGGCGCTGCCAATCCTCTCGACCACTGGCGATGACCGCGGCCATGGCCGCCAGAGCGCCGGGTATCATCGCGCCGTATTCGTGTCCCCAATTGCCGCGCACACCCCAGCCAATCGACAGTGCCAGCGCGACAAATAGGATGGCCAACGGGTTGAGTCCCGGCGCGGAAGCTTTTGTCATCATGGAACGAGACCTCGGTTCGAAGAGCGGAACGGACTATTTACCACAGCACACGCAGATTAAACGAGTGGTACGTCCGTGAGAGAAGCTTGAGCGTCATCCGGCGCTCGAGCGAAGCACCTCGAAGTTAACCGAGCCCGTACAGCGGGGCAAGTTTCTTGCGCAAATGGGCGACTAATGGGGCGTGCGAGAGCGGTTTTCCCGTGATTTTTTCAACCAACTCGGGAGCGGTGTAGCGCTGACCGTGGCTGTGAATGTTGTCGACGAGCCACCCGCGCAGGGGCTGAAAGTCGCCGTGGGCGAACTGCCGGGCCAGCCCGCCCAACTCAGCGTCGGCGGCGGCGAAGAACTGGCTGGCGTACAGGTTTCCGAGCGAATAAGTCGGAAAATAACCCACCAGGCCCGCGGCCCAATGTATGTCTTGCAACACGCCCTCGGCGTCGGTTGAGGGCCGGATGCCGAGGTATTTTTCGTAGTGGTCGTTCCACGCCGCCGGCAAGTCATCGATCGTCAACTCATCGGCCAGCAGGGCCTGCTCCAGCTCGAAACGGATCAAAATGTGCAAGTTATACGTTGCCTCATCGGCCTCGACGCGCACCAGCGAAGGCCGCACGTCGTTGATGGCGAAATGAAATCGATCGAGCGTTTCGTCTCCCAGCGCGTCGGGATACACCTGCTGCGCCGTCGGAAAAAAATGCTGCCAGAACGCGCCACTCCGTCCGACCAGGTTTTCCCACATGCGCGATTGCGATTCGTGGATGCCTAGCGACACCGCCTCGCCCGGTGGCAGCGCGTAGCAGTCGGTCCGCAATCCCTGATCGTACAGTCCGTGTCCGGCTTCGTGCAGCGTGCCGAAGAACGCCGTGTTGAAAAAGTGCTCGTCGTAGCGCGTGGTGATGCGGCAATCGTGCGGGCCCAATCCGGTGCAGAACGGATGCGCGGTGACATCGAGCCGTCCGCGGCGGAAATCGAAACCGATCTTGGCGGCGGCCTGGCGGCTAAAGTGCTCCTGCATGTCCAACGGATAACGGCGCGACAGGATTGAAACGTCTGGCTGCCGACCGCTGTCGGCGATCTCGGCCACCAGCGGCACCAGCGCCTCGCGCAGCTCAGCCAGCACGCCGGTGATCGTGGAGGTGAGCTCACGAGGTTCGAAGTCATCCAACAGCGCGTCGTACGGACACTCGGGATAGCCCAGCGCTTCGGCCTGCGCGCGCTTGAGTTCAAACGTCTTGGCCAGGTGCGGCTTGAACGTCTGGTAGTCGTCGTCGGCGCGGGCCGTTTGCCAGGCGTGCTGGCCTAATGACGCCGTGCGAGTTAGTTCTTCGACTAGCGATTGCGGCAGCTTCGTGCGGCGATCATAGTCGCGCTTCAATTGGCGAATCGTCGTGCCGGTGTCGCTGTGGCGGTCCGTCGCCAGCGGGCTAGTGGACAATTCGCCGAGCCACTCGCCCAGCCGCGGGTCGGTCCGGCGCTGGTGAATCAGCCCGGCCAGGTAAGTCAACTGATCAGCGCGATACTCGGCGGCTTCAGGTGGCATGAGCGTGCGCTCGTCCCATCCCAAGGCCGACTCGGTGGCCGTCAGGAAGGCCGTTTCGCGCGCGTGTTGGCAGAGCTGATCGTAGAGCTTTTTGTGCTTCGATGTCATGATTCCGACGTTCCGACACGGCGAGCCAGTTGGTTCTTCATCGAGCCTACGCGAGCGTAATGACTGTGTGCCCCGCTGGCAAGCCACTGCCGTCGGAGGGCGAAGCGGCGTATAATGGCGGCTTGTGGTTTAGTCTCGACTACGCGGTGCGCGTTGTCGCTTCGGCGTCCTTTGCGGGATTTCTCGCAGGTTTGTATACTTGTCGCGACTTGACAGTCGTGCCCTCGCCGGCGGACCAGCAATTTGGGCCGCCGTGCCAATTCATCCCCCAGACGATCCCCTCATGCCCAAGTACGTCGTGCGAACCGGGGTGATGCGAGCCCTGGGCGTGTTCTCATCGAGCCGCGACGAGACATTCGGCCGCAGTATCGAGGTCGTGGTGCGCACCGATCGCGGGCTGGAAATCGGCGAGGTGTTGTGCGAGGCCACCGAGCAAGCGGTTAGTCAAATCAAAGACCCAGGCCACGGACAGATCCTGCGTCGCATGACCAGCGAAGACGCCAACGAGCGCTGGCGATTGTTGGACCAGGCGCGGCAGGAATATCAGACCTGCCTGCGGCTGATCGAGGAGGAGAAGCTGGACATGCAGCTGGTGGACGTCGAGCACCTGTTCGGCGGCGAGCGGATCGTGGTGTATTATCTGGCGGAAAACCGCATCGACTTTCGAGAACTGGTGCGCCAACTGGCGGGCGAGTTTCAGACGCGCGTCGAGATGCGGCAGATCGGTGTCCGCGACGAAGCGAAAATTCTGGCCGATTATGGCGACTGTGGAAAGCCCGTTTGCTGCAACACGCATCTCTCGGAAATGCCGCCGGTTTCGATGAAAATGGCCAAGATTCAAAAGGCCACGCTCGACCCCACCAAAATCTCTGGCCGCTGCGGACGGTTGAAGTGTTGCCTGCGTTATGAATACGATACCTACGAGGCGCTGCAAAAGGAGTTGCCGCCCCTGGGGTCCGACGTGGTCACGTCGCGCGGCCGGGCACGAGTGCTGGCCCAGGAAATCCTGGCCGGTCAGGTCCTGGTGGAATTGGAAGACCATCGCCGCGTGCTGATCGATGTCGACGACGTCGTCACCGTGCTGAAGCCGGGCGGCGGCCGTAGCCCCGACTCGTCCAACGAAACTTTGTAGCCCGCTTTATTCACCAGAAGCCCCTTGCGATCGACCTCCATGCTCGACCCATCGCACCCCATCGCGAAACTGCTCAAGGAAGATCGTCGCTACAAGATCGACGCTTATGCCTTCGTGTTCGAAGCACTCAACTATGCCCACACGCAACTGGACATGGGCACCGAGCGCACGGCTAATGCCGAGGACGAGCCCGAGGAGAGCCCGCAAAAAGAAGCCGAGCGGCATCTGACGGGCCAGCAACTTTGCGAAGCCATACGCCAGTACGCGCTCGAGCAGTACGGCTACATGGCGCAGTGCGTGCTCAACAGTTGGGGCGTGAAGGGCACGAGCGACTTCGGCGAGATCGTATTCAACCTGATCGGCATCGGTCAGATGCGGAAGACGACCGATGATCGGCGCGAGGATTTTGACAACGTATTCGATTTCGACACCGGTCTGAAGCAGAGCTTTAAGATCACTCCCCCGGAAAGCTAACGCGCCGCGCGATTTTCTTTTGGTCATGGTGCAAGGATGTCCCGCCAACGCAAATCACAGTCAACGGCTGATCGACCTGTACGGACGCCCGAGCAAACACCCGCGACCGCGCCGCAAGGTGTCTCGCGGCGAAAGCATCCATGGCTGTTGGCGCTGGCGGCGGCGCTGGTGGCCGCGTGGATCGGATTTCTGGCCGTGATGGCGTGGCGGGGATAGCCGTCAGGAGCGCTCACAAATTCGCCACGCGCGATCAAAAACTCGCCAGTAAGGCCCTTGGGTGCTGCGCGGCGTAGAATTGGGGTATATTGACCGCAGGCGCGCTCTTGGGCGCTACCATCACCGTCTGCAGGGAGGTTTGATTCACATGATCCGTCGCACGCTGAGTTTGGGTACTGCCGTGCTGATTGCCGCGGTGGGGACAGTCGCCGTCGCGATTGCCGCGCCGGCCGACGGAGCACGGGTATACGAGAATACGGTCAACAAAGCCATCGAGTTTTTGCGCACCAAGGGTCAGGCAGCCGACGGCTCGTACAGCGCCGAGGCCGGGCCGGGCGTCACGGCCATCGTCACCACCGGAATCCTGCGCGCGGGCCGAACGGCCGACGATCCGCTGGTCGCCAAGAGTCTCAAGTATCTCGAAGGTTTCGTGCGCGACGACGGCGGCATTTATGCCCAGGGCTCGGCGCATCAGAACTATGAGACCTGCCTGGCGATCCAGTGCTTTGCCGCCGCCAATCGGGACAAGCGCTACGATATGCTATTGGCCCACGCCGAAGCCTATGTGAAAGGCATTCAATGGGGCGCCAAGGACGGGACCGAGAAGTCGGATCGCCGCTACGGCGGGGCAGGCTACGGCGGCAAAAAGCGCCCCGACTTATCGAACACGTCATTCATGCTCGATGCCCTGAAGTCGGTGGGACGCGGCCCCGACGATGAAGCGGTAAAGCGGGCGCTGGCCTTCGTTTCGCGCTG
>CAZUPX010000290.1:0-2568 GCA_964622155.1 uncultured Planctomycetaceae bacterium
GGGGCGAGTCTTTGCGCCGTGCCGCCGTCGTGCACGCCTGGACGCCGGCCGACTCGGAGCAGTGGTGGAACGAGCACGACCCCGCCCGGGCCCAACTGGCGGCCACGCGCGACGTCGATCTCTCGTCGACAGTGGGATTCACGGATGTGAAACCGGTGGATTGACGCCCGTCCATGCAGGAGCACGGTCATGGATGGTGATCGCCGACTGCTCCGCTGGCAGATTCTGATTGTCACATTGATGGTGGTGGGCTATTCGGGTTGCTATCTCTGCCGCTCGAATTTCTCGGTCACGCTCCCGCTGATCAAGCAATCGCTGGTCGAGCGCGGTTACTCCGAAGACGACGCTCGCGTGCGGCTGGGTACCATAGCCTCGCTGGGCGTGCTGGCCTATGCGGCGGGCAAGTTCGTCACGGGCAGCCTGGCCGATTTTCTGGGCGGGCGGCGAAACATGTTGAGCGGAATGCTCGGCTCGGTCGTGTTTACGATTCTGTTTTCCCTCGGCGGCACCGTGCCCATTCTTAGCCTGGCCTGGATCGGCAATCGGGCCGTGCAATCGCTGTGCTGGACCGGCATGGTCAAGATCACAGGCAAGTGGTTTTCGTTCACCAGCTACGGCACTGCAATGGGTGTCGTCAGCCTCAGCTATCTGTTTGGAGACGCGGCGGCGCGGCGGTGCATGGGCTGGCTGTTGGCCGCGGGGTTCGGATGGCGGCAAGTATTCTGGGTCGCCGGCGGCGCGCTGTTTGCCCTGTTTTTCGTCAACTGGCTGGCACTGAAGGAATCTCCGCGAGACATCGGCCTCAGCGAACCCGAGGTCAACCCGGATAACGTCTTTGGTGAGGGTGGTCAGGAAGACGAGCCGTCGAGCCTGCGCGATCTGGTGGTTCCCCTGTTGACCAGCCCGGCATTTCTCGTTGTATGCGTGCTCTCGCTGGGGCTGACGCTGTTGCGCGAGACGTTCAACACTTGGTCGGCCGTGTACTTCAACGAAGCCCTCGGGATGTCCGGCGCCGAATCGGCCAATGCCAGCGCGTTGTTTCCGTTGCTTGGGGGCGCATCCGTGCTGTTGGCCGGATGGTTGGGCGATCGGTTGGGGCGTGGCGGTCGCGCCGGCGTGATTGTCGTTGGCTGCCTCTTGGCGGCCGCGGTCCTGGCAAGTTTGGGCCATTTCGATTTCGCGCTCCAGCCGAGACTGCCGGTGGGACTCGTCGCATTGGTCGGGTTTTTGATGATCGGACCCTACTCGTACCTGGCCGGAGCGATCTCACTCGATCTGGGCGGCCGTCGTGGCGCGGCGACCGCTTGTGGCATTATCGACGGCGTCGGATATCTTGGTGCGATCCTGGCCGGCGACAGCGTCGCCCGAGTCTCCGGCGCTTACGGTTGGTCGGGCACGTTTCAGGTTTTGGCCGTGGTCGCCCTGCTCACCAGCATCGCGGGGGCCGTATTTTTTCAAATGCAACGCCGTGTGGTACGATAGGCGGCCAATCGCATGATGAATGTAGTCGACGAAATCTGTGAATTGTTCGCCACGCGAGGTCACGAGGCGTATGTCGGCGAGCCGGTTTCGCAGTTGGAGCACGCGCTGCAAGCGGCCCATCACGCTGAACAATCGGGCGCGAGTGACGCGCTAGTCGTCGCGGCGCTACTGCACGATATTGGTCACTTGATCCACAAGCTGCCCGAGGACGCGGCCAATCACGGCATCGACACGCGGCACGAAAAGCTGGGGCAGGCGTGGCTGACGCGGTACTTCGACTCGAACGTGACGGAACCGATCCGCCTGCACGTGGCGGCCAAGCGCTACCTGTGCGCCACCGACGTCGACTATCTTGGACAGCTTTCGCCCGCCTCGATCCAGAGTCTGCAGTTGCAGGGCGGACCGTTCAGCCCAAGCGAGATCGACGAGTTCCAGCGCAACCCGTGGTACCGCGAATCAGTCGAGCTGCGCCGCTGGGACGACCTGGCTAAAGTGCCCGGTTTGGATGTGTCGGGATTGGAACATTATCGAGAGCGAATTGAGTCCTCCCTCTCCACTGGTGGGAGAGGGTGGCCCCGGCACGCCGGGGCCGGGTGAGGGGGGTAGCACCAGCATGGCCGAACCATCTCGCAAAAGACATCACCTGCGCAACACCAAGTCCCTTGTGCGAGCCCGCTCGCTGCGTCAATCGATGACCGAGGCCGAACGCCTTCTATGGTCGAAGCTTCGCAAGCGCCGCTTTGCGAACTTCAAGTTCCGCCGACAGGTTCCGCTCGGTCCGTTTATTGCTGACTTCGTGTGCTTCGAAAAGTCCTTGATTATCGAATTGGATGGCGGACAGCACACGGTCCAGCGTGAGTATGACTCGCAGCGCACAAGTTGGCTCGAAGCGCACGGCTTCCGAGTCATTCGCATTTGGAACTTCGAGCTGCGCGAAGAGAAAGACGCGGTCGACGAATTGATTTGGAATCGGCTGCACACCGGTTCGAGAGAGTAAACGCCGAGCCTCGAGGCGCCCGCCCCCTCACCCGGCTCGTTCCTCGCCACCCTCTCCCATGACCATGCTGCGCACGGTGCCCGGAGAGG
>CAZUPX010000291.1:0-1922 GCA_964622155.1 uncultured Planctomycetaceae bacterium
CCATACGATATCCTGGAGGCGCGTATGCACGATGAGAAGACCATCGGTAAGCCGGATGCGGGAAATCCGCACGTCCGGTTTGAACGGGGGCCTCAGGAAACGGAGCCGGCGCGCCACCGCGCCTGAGGTCTACCAATGAAACCCGTTCTGATCCTGCGGCATGTGCCGTTCGAGTTGCTGGGAAATCTGGAAACGATTTTGCGCGGCGCCCACGTGCCGCTCGTGGTCATGGGGTGCTTCGCTGAGGACTGGCCCGCCATCGAGCGCGAAGGCTTCCACGCAGAGCGGATGGCCGGACTAGTCGTGATGGGCGGGCCGATGAACGTCGACCAGACCGATCGATTTCCGTTCCTCGCCACCGAGGTCGCATGGCTCGCTCAGGCTGCCGCGGCGGAATTGCCTATTTTGGGGATCTGCTTGGGCGCGCAATTGCTCGCCGAGGCGCTGGGCGCGAAAGTTTATAAGAACCGCGTGCAGGAAATCGGCTGGTACGACCTGGAGCTGCTGCCTGGTGCGCGCGAAGACGCATTGTTCGCGGGTAGCCGAGCGAGCGAAACCGTGTTTCAGTGGCATGGAGACGCGTTCGATCTTCCCGCGGGTGCTGTACCGTTGGCGCGCACCGCCACCTGCGAACAGCAGGCGTTTCGCCACGGCAGGGCATACGGCCTCCAATTTCATCTGGAAATGACGGCCGAAATGGTCGATGACTGGCTCTCAGATCCCGAGATGTGCGGCGATCTCAAGACCGCCCCGCACGTTGACTCCGCGGAAGTTCGGCGCCGGACGGCCTCCAATCTTGCTGACGTGGCAGCCCTGGCCCAGCGCGTGTTTGGCCGATTTGCGGCGATGTGCGGCGAGCGGGCAATCCGACACTGACAAGCCTCACGCCTTCGGTGCGGTCGCGGCCGAATCGATGCGGGCGGTGATCGTGTAAGACCAGCGGACCGTGCGGCGTGCGCCGAGATCGGCCGCACGCGAAGGTATCACCATGGCGCCATCGGCGATGCGCTCGACGCAAGTATCTCGCACGCGATCGTCGGCGTGAATGAGCACGCTTCTGCTGTGCGGCCGAGTGGCCATGAAACGCGCCGACCGTGGATCGCCACTGACCAGCGGCCAAACGGCGCGATAGCAGCTCCCGAGGCGTCCAACGTGCTCGCTACCCACTCGGCAAGCGATGTCGAAGCGCAGCCGCGGCATGCTGGCATCGGCCTCGACACTGGCCGACCAGTGACTTTGGCCGGCCATGCCAACCAGCAGCGCCACACGCTGCTTGCTCGACCGTGCCTCGATTTGCAGGGACTGTAGCGGCGGGCTTGGCGGCCAGTCGTCGGCTTGTGTGCCCTCGACGGATGAAAGGACGCGGACCCAATCCGAACCCTCGGCCAGCCAGACTTCGTGGCCGCACCGGTCGTCGACAAACGTGAACCGCACGGCCAGGCCGCCGACTTCCAGCGTTTGCTCTTGCGGGGTGCTCATGGACGCGAAATGGCGCGTAATGCCTAGTTCCCTGTGACGCGCCAGCGCAGGTAGGCGTCGAGAAAGCCTTGGATGTTGCCGTTCAACACGGCCTGGAAACTGCCCATGTGGTAGCCGGTGCGCGTATCCTTGACCCGCTGGTCGGGATGCAAAAAGTAGCTGCGGATTTGCGATCCGAAGCCCGTCTTGGCCTGCTGCTGATATTTGGCAGCTTGCGCCGCCTCGCGCTTTTCTTCCTCAGCGCGCGCCAGGCGAGCCCTGAGCATCTTGATCGCCGTGGCACGGTTCTTGTGCTGCGAGCGCTCGTTCTGACACTGCACGACGATGCCGCTCGGCAGGTGGGTCAACCGAATGGCGCTCGACGTCTTGTTAACGTGCTGGCCGCCGGCACCGCTGGCGCGGAACACGTCCTCACGAATGTCCTCGTCGCGCAGGTCAACCTG
>CAZUPX010000292.1:0-2955 GCA_964622155.1 uncultured Planctomycetaceae bacterium
TGACGTCCGTCTCGAAGTCGCACAAGTATCCGTTTGCCGACGCCTATCCGTACGTGAAGCGCGTTTACGAGGCGTTTGGTCCCGATCGACTCCTGTTTGGAACTGGTTACCCCGGCGCCGCCCGTGCCGGTTATCAGCGGCCGTCGCTCGATAAGGAAATCGATCTGATCGACCAGGAAATCGAGTTCTTCACCCAAGAGGATCGCGGCAAGATCCTCGGCCTCAACGCCGCGAAGCTGTGGGGTTTCAAGGTCTGCTGACGCACGTTAAGCCGCTGACGTCAGGCAGCGGCGACAAGGGAGCAAAAAACCTCGCCGGCGCCCCCCCGTCTGCACCGCAAGGCCGCCTTTCAACGGCCCGGCGATGGAGGTGATGATCGGCTGAGGCCGCAGAATAAGCGGCTTTTGCGGCCAATTGGGTGAAAGGTTGACTTTGGGACCTTGTTTGATTAGTTTAGATAAGAAGGGCAATATAGGTAGAGTAGCCACGACGTACCACCGTGGCGAACCGAACTTCGGTTATGCCTTCTTTCCGCTTCGTCGATTCGACGCACGTCTTGAGCGGCTGTGTCTTGAGCGGCTGTGACAGCGGGCTTTCCGGTAGCCGGAAGAGTTACCCATCCATGCTACTTCAGCTTTCAGGTGCACCATGATGAGGAACAAAATGATGAAGAACGAAACGCAGACACCGCGTTGCCGTCGCGGCGTGATTGTGCCACTCACCGCGTTAATGATGGTATTCATGCTGATTTTGGTCGCACTGGCCATCGACACGGGCTACATGTTGGTAGCCAGAACGGAACTGCAGGAATCAGCCGATGCCGCCGCATTGGCAGCGGCGGTCGAACTGGTCGACAACGAGGCGCTGGTCGGCAAGCCCGATCTGACCGACGAGATCGGTCTGGCACGCAGCCTCGCCGTCCAATACGCGGCCTTAAATAAAGTTCGCAATGCGCCGCCGGTGGTCGATCCCAATTCATCGAACAGCACCTCGGGTGATGTCGTGATCGGCTACCTTGCCAACCCGTCCGACCAGTCGCAGGTGATCGACACGACCCAAATGCAACAGGCCAACGCGGTTCAAGTGACCGTGCGGCGGACGGCCAGCCAGAACGGAGAGGTGGGCCTGTTCTTCTCCCGCATCTTTGGCAAGGACAGCCAGGCGATCCAAGCCACCGCTACTGCCGCGATCATGAAGAGCTTTAGCGGATTCAAGACGCCCGATGACGGCAGCAACTTGCCGCTCCTGCCGATTGCACTGAAGGTCGATTACTGGAACGACATGCTGGCCGGCAAGGGCCCCGACCAATTGTCCTGGGATCCAGATAAAGGCATGGTCGGTCATAAGGGTGACAATATCCTCGAGATCAACCTGTATCCGGAAAGCACCACCTCGCCGGGCAATGTCGGCACCGTCGACATTGGGACCGGCGACAACAGTACCAGCGACATAGCGCGCCAAATCCTGGACGGCGTAACCCCCGCGGACATCGCCGCCCTGCCAAATGGGGATCTCGCCTTCAACTCCAATGGCGAGCTATCTCTCAACGGCGACACAGGCATCAGCGCCAGTATCCAAAAGCAGCTCTGGGACATTCGGGGGCAGCCGCGCATGATCCCGCTTTACAAATCGGTAGTGGGTCCAGGAGATAATGCGACATACACGATCGTCGCGTTCGTCGGCATACGGATTCTCGACGTCGATCTGACCGGAAACAAAATCAACAAGAGAGTGACCATTCAAGCCGCGAATGTCCAGACAAAGGGCGGAATAGGAGGCAACGGAGGAGTCGGAGGAAACGGAGGAAACAGCACGTACGTAAATTCCTATGTCTGGCTCGTGCGATAGCGCGGATGGGAAAGGGCGTTCGTCGGGATTCAACCGACGAGATACCATCGGAGTCAGTTTATGAAACGCGATTACAATCACCCAAATCGCCCCACGCACCCACAGCCAACAACTGGTCGACGACCAAGCGATGTGTGAGATTCCAGTGATCATCGTCGGCGGGCTGGAAGAGCCCGACGTGATCCGCCGCTCGCGCGTGGCCGGGTGCCTGTACTACGTCCGCAAGCCGTACGGTCCCAACGCGCTGTTGACGCTGATCCAACAGGCGATCGAAGAGTCCCAGAGGTAGGCGGCCGGTGTCTCGCTAACGGGCAATGCCCCCGGAATAACGGTAGGCCGACTTCGAGGCGCAGGCTTTCGATCGCAGCACACGTCTTCAGTGCCTCATTGCCGTCCTAATCGTTAATTCCCGCCTCCACCCCAAGGCAAATAACAAGGTGAATCTGTCAAAGCATTGACATTGGAACTCGTTGACGTAGTTTACATAAGGAGGGAAACATAGGTAGAATCGCCACGACATAGCACCGTGGCGAACCGAACTTCGGTTATGCCCTCTTTCCGCTTCGTCGATTCGACGCACGTCTTGAGCGGCTGTAACAGCGGGCATTCCGGCAGCCGGAAGAGCTATTCATCCATGCCACTTCAGCCTTCAGGTGCACCATGATGAAGAACAAAACGCGGACACCGCAATGCCGTCGTGGCGCAATTGTGCCACTGACCGCGGTACTGATGGTATTCATGCTGATTCTGGTCGCACTGGCCATCGACACGGGCTACATGTTGGTAGCCAAAACGGAACTGCAGGAATCAGCCGACGCCGCCGCATTGGCAGCGGCGGTCGAGCTGGTCGACAACGAGGCGCTGGTCGGCAATCCCGATCTGACAGACGAAATCGGTCTGGCACGCAGCCTCGCCGTCCAATACGCGGCCTTAAATAAAGTTCGCAATGTGGCGCCGGTCGTCAATCTAAATACAGCGAACAGCACCTCGGGTGACGTCGTGGTCGGCTACCTTGCGAACCCGTCCGACCAGACGCAGTCGATCGACACGACCCAGATGCAACAGGCCAACGCGGTTCAAGTGACCGTGCGGCGGACGGCCAGCCAG
>CAZUPX010000293.1:0-2221 GCA_964622155.1 uncultured Planctomycetaceae bacterium
TTCGTAACGTCGTGTCGTTGTGCCGTTGTGGTTTAAAGAGGATCGGGCAACGAACGGAACAGACATGCTTGCGAAGCGCAAGCATGGCACCCAAAAAAACCAGATGACCGTGACCATTAGCGGCCGCGCTGGGCGTCGAGCCAGGTTGGGTCGAGCTCGAAGATGACTTCGATTTCGGTGGTGATGTTGCCGGGCAGCGATCCCATGCCCACGGCACTGCGGGCACCAACGCCGTGCTCCTCGCCCCAGATTTCGCGAAACAATTCGCTACAGCCGTTGATGACTTGAGGGTGGGCGGTGAAGTCGGGCGTGCAGTTGACCATGCCCAGGATCTTCACCACGCGCACCACGTGATCGAGGCTGCCCAGAAAGTGCCGCAGCGTCGCCAAGATCGCCAGCCCAGTTTGTCGGGCGGAGGCTTCTCCGCCATGCAGATCGACGTCGGCGCCGACGCGACCGGTGAGCATCGTCTTGTCCGCTTTGAGCGGCCCATGGCCCGAGACGTAGGCCATATTGCCTGAGACTACTAGTGGCTTGTAAACGCCCGCCGGCTTGGGCACCGGTGGCAATTGCAATTTGAGCTCGGCCAGACGCGATTCAGCACTCATGGAATCTCGCTCCTTCTGACGGCGGACCGCCAAATAATGTGGATGACTCGTTGCCCCCCTACCGCGCGGGCGTCTTTTCGACTCTTACTCCTCGCAGCACGACGTCATCAAAGTTCCCCAGGTCGTCGAACGACCCCACTCCGACCTGACCCCAGGCGAACGTCGCGTCGCTGGCGGTCATGACCGGCGCGGTCAGATCGTCGAAATACACCTCGGTTTTTCCATCGCCGACCGACCGGACAATTTTCACGCGGTGCCACTCGTCGTCCCACGCGGTGCCCGGCGTGGTCTTGGTCGATATCTTGGCGCGCGGCGCACCGTTGACAATAAAGATCTGGTTGGCGTGGTCGTCGGTTTTTTTGCCGAAGTGCACGTAGTAAAAATGCGCCGGATCCTGATAGCCAAACACCAACACCAGGTCGCGATGGTTGTAGTCCTTCACGGTGCTCTGCAAGCGGGCATCGAGCACGAAATCCCCGACCACGAAATCTTTCAACAGTGCAATGTTGAGCGGGCTGCGATATGGCGGGTCGTATTTGCTCTGCTGGAAAAGGTTCAAGACTTTGCCGCCGGGTGCGTCGATCACCTTCCATGCCGCCGCGTCAGTCGGTTGCATGCGGGCGCTGCCTTGCTCAAAGTCTTCACGGATGAGAACGGGCAGCTCGGCGGCGTGCATGCTCGTTCCGACGAAAACGAGCGCGAGTATCGCTGCGATGAATCGATTCATGATGACCGTCCTATTCAATAATCTTGGTCAGTGCGTATTCGACGATACCCCGGGCGCCGGCGGCTTTGAGCCGGGGGATGATGTGTCGCACGATCGCTTCGTCGAGAATTGTGCTGACGTCGACCCAGGCCTCGTCGGCCAGGCTGGAGACCGTCGGCTTCTGCAACGCGGGCAGCAGGGCCAAGACTTTGCCCAAACTCTCTCGCGGCACGTTCATCATCAGGCCCACCTTGCCCTCGGCCGCCATCGCTCCGCGCAGCATGAGCGCGATGTCGTCAATCTTTTGCTTTTTCCAAGGGTCGTCGTACGAGCGATGGTTGGCGATAAAGCGCGGAGTGCTGGTCAGCACCTCGTCGAGGATTCTCAGTTGATTGGCCCGCAATGAGCTACCGGTCTCAGTCACTTCGACGATTGCATCGGCCAGCTTGGGCGGCTTGACCTCGGTGGCCCCCCAACTGAATTCGACTTTGGCCTCGACGCCGTGCTTGGCCAGGTAACTGCGCGTCAGACCGACCGCTTCGGTCGCGATCCGCGCCCCCTGCAAGTCTTTCACCGATTGCGCCGGCGAATCATTCGGTACGCAGAGCACCCAGCGCACCGGCCGGCGGCTGACCTTGGAGAACACCAGCTCGGCCACCTCATAGACGTCCGCGCCGGTTTCGACGATCCAGTCGTAGCCCGTCAAACCCGCGTCGAGTACGCCGTCTTGAACATAGCGGGCCATCTCCTGAGCACGGATCAGCATGCATTCGATCTCGTCGTCGTCGATCGAAGGGAAATAGCTGCGACTGGAAAAAGTGATCTTGTAACCGGCACGGCGGAACAGTTCGGCCGTCGCTTCTTGAATACTGCCGGCGGGGATGCCAAGTTTGAGGAGTGGAGACAT
>CAZUPX010000294.1:0-1556 GCA_964622155.1 uncultured Planctomycetaceae bacterium
AAACGCCGGCGGCCAGCTCGCTGATGACCCGCGCCGGGGCCAGCGGGTGACTGACATAGACATACGTGCCGCCGTTGCCGCGGACCGCCAGCCGTTCGCACCAGTGGCCGCCGTGAGCCTCCTGCTGAATGCGGGCGTGGATCTCGAAGCGAAAGGCGGCATCGCCGCCGGCCTCTTGAAGTGTGGACTCAGGACCCTCGAAATCGTCGCGTAGGACGCCCTGAGCGTGAGCGCCCGCTCTCAGCAAGCCGACCCAAAGGACTGCCGAGATGATCGAGAATCGGGCCAGCATGCTATTTGGCGGGCAAGGTGCCAAGGTTGCGATTGGCCGTCCCGCGGCGGAGTTCGGCCAGGGCGCGCGTCCGAGGATCCGTCGACGATGCCGCGAAATGTCAACACGCGTCGAGTCGCTGAGGATTTTCTGTAAGTCGAGCTTGTATCAGCATTTGCGAATTGCTGCCAGAGCGGATGTTGTCATTTTTCTCAATTGCCGCCCCAGCGCGGCTGGAACACAAGTCTAGGTCAATCGGACTCAAAGGTTTATAGTCAAAGGTGTTACGTTGTCCGGGGGTTCGCAGCTCGGAGTTCTGGCACGCGGTCTGCGGTATGACGCCTCTCGCCAAGCTAACCCGGAGCACGAGCACCTATGAGCGGCGCACCCCGCATTGATAGGCCGAACCAGCACGATGAGTTGCCAGCCGATGTCGTCGAGTTGTCGGCGGCCATCAGCCGCTTGCCCCAAGAGCATCGGCAGCAGGTCGAGCCGTTGTTTTCGCGGGTGTTGGAAAGCACCAGACGGCGGCGGCGAATTCTGGGTATGGTTCAGGACGCGTTGGGCCAATTGCGATTGGACATGAAGTACCTGATGTTTGATTTGGAGGCCACCCGTCGCGAGCGCGACGGCTTTCGCCGCAAAAGCGAAGAGGCCTAAACCTCGTCGGCCACCGGTGGCTGGCGGCCCGCAATACGCATTTTTCTGCGTTGAAAGGGGCCATTCGGCCTCGCTCACCGCAGGCGCGTTGCGACTCCTGGCTTCGTCGAATACGATGAGTTATGGATGAGTCGCCGTAGCTTTCCCACCACGTAGGTCTGTCTCGACAGCGAATCCGCACGTCGAGACGGTGAGCGGCCGGACCCACCCGAAAGAGTCCCGGTGCGCGCCTGCATAGCGGATGGGATTCCAGGGCGGTTGTTCGCCGGCCAACAGGCCCCTTGCGAGGTACTGGAACAAACGCGGCGTCTCGGGCCGAATGAGGTGGAGAAAGGCTTACCATGGTCGAGCTGTCGGCTGAACAATGGGCTCAGCGCGCTTTTGACCTGGACTTGCTCGACGAGCGCCAACTCCACGATCTGTGGGGGCAGATTGGCAGCCGCCAACTCTCCGGCGAGGAGTTTCAGCAACTGCTTTTGCGGCGCGAGTTGCTGACCAACTATCAGACCGAGCGCCTGTTGCGCGGCGAACGCAGCGGCTTCTTCTACGGCAACTATAAGGTTTTGTATCTGGTTGGTACGGGTACTTTCGCGCGCGTGTATCGAGCCAGCCATCGGACGACGGG
>CAZUPX010000295.1:0-4379 GCA_964622155.1 uncultured Planctomycetaceae bacterium
TTCATGATCGCGGCAGTGTCCATAAAGGCCCCGCCCGACGCGTCCAGCTCGTCGCCGAAATCGACGATCTCAAAGCGGGCTGCTGGGTCGCGCAATTGTCCGGCGGTTTCTCGCTTTTGCAGGCTGATGAGCCTGACCCCCTCGATGCGCGCCAACGGCTCGAAGTCGACCAGTGGGATCGAACGAGGGTCGGCAGCCCAGGCCATCCGTCCTTGCCAGAAAATTCCGACCCTGAAACCGCGGCAGTCACTCAACCGCGCGCGCCACAGCTCGACAAGCTCGGGACGGGCTGAAAGATAAGGGATTTCGGCAGGGATTGTATCCAGTGTCGTTCCAAATACCTCCGGCAAGCTCAACAACGGGACCTGCCACTGGTATCGGCGCGGGTCGCCGGCACTCAGAGGCACAACCTGCGCGAAACCGGACTCTTCCAACAATGGAATCAGGCCGGGCTGAACCTGGAAAAACACATCGCCGCCGCGATCGCGCACCATTGGTACGTAGCGAGCAAAGTGCAGCGTGTCGCCCAATCCCCATTCCGCGTAGACGATAATCCGCTCGCCGTGCAACGGCTCGCCCCGCCATCGGTGCTGTGGATAGAACGGAGCACCGTTGACAGTATTGAGCCGCCACTCGTACTCCGGCCATCCTCGTACAAAGTCGCCCCTGGTCAGCCACAGGGTCGCCCGAAAGTAGTGGTAGTCGGGCTCGGCAGACCTGAGCGCCAGCGCGCGATCATAGCTCGCGCCGGCTTCATCGAACAAACCTTGAATCTGGAGGCACTGACCAAGCGAGCTGTGAGCACCGTGCTGCGTCGGATCGATGGCGATCGCGCGGCGAAGGTGTGGAATCGCCTCGTCCAGCTTTCCTTGTCGCCGCAGGCACGAGCCGAGGCTCGCCAGTGCGTCGGCTGAGTCCGCGTCGATCTCCAGCGCCCTCTCATAATGCCCGCGCGCCTCTTCGTAGCGTTCCTGGCTCTGCCGTACCGCGCCCAGAGCGTAGTGAGCTTCGAGCAAGTCGGGCTTCAACGCGGCGCCTTTTTTGAGATGGTCCGCGGCGGCGTCGTAATTCTTCGTCGCGTGCAGGGCCGACCCGAGGTTGACATGCGCCTCGAAGCAGTCAGAGTCGGAGGCCAAGGCCAAGCGGAAACATTGTTCGGCTTGCTCGAGCTGACCCGTAAGGCGATAGGCGCATCCCAGGTTGTTGTGCGCTTCAACATGGCGCGGGTCCAGCACCACCGCCGTCCGCAACATCTCGATCGCCGGCTCAACCTGGCCCTGGGATTGCAGGAGAGAGGCGAGGCGAACATAGGCGTCCACGTGCCGCGGATCAATTTCGATCACTTGCCGCCACGCGGCCTTGGCTTGTTCGAGTTTGCCCTGCTTGAGTTGCGCGGCGGCCAGTCTCATCAGGGCCTTGACATATTGCGGTCGAGCAGCCACGGCGTCGGCGTAGCACGATTCGGCCGCTGCCCAGTCGCCTCGCTCGTACAGCAGGTTGCCGAGATTGAAATGGGCCATCTCCATTTGCGGGTTGAGCTGCAACGCGCGACGATAGTGCTCGATGGCTTCGTCGTGCCGAGCTAGCAGGTTGAGCAGCGCGGCCAGATTGTAGTGAATCTGGGCATCGGTCTCGGACAGACTGAGCGCGCGGCGAAAACCGGCCTCGGCGTTGTCGAAGTCCTGCAAGGCGGCGTACACCGCGCCCAGATGGTTGTAGTAGGTTGCCTGGGCGTCGTCGAGAGCGATGGCCCGCGAGATCGCTTCCAGGGCATCAGCATTTCGCCCCTGCTGATGCGCAATCACGCCCAACCGATGCCACGCGTCGGCGTGCCGCGGCTCAGCCTCGACGATGTGTCCGTAGAGCGCTCTCGCTTGAGCCAACTCGCCCCGCTCGTGATGAGCGGCTGCCATCACCAGAGCTTGGGAAACCGTGGTCACGCCTCGGCCCTCACGATGCGCCCGAGCTGCTCGGCCATCCGTTGAAATACACCGGCCCAATCGTTAGGCCGACTTTGACGAAACAGTCGCATGCCGGGATACCAGGGCGTGTCTTCGCGGTCCCACATCCAGCGCCACTCGACGCCCCGGTTCAAGGCGACCCACACTGGCACGCCCAAGGCTCCCGCGAGATGCGCCGTGCTCGTGTCGCAGGTGATGACCAGGTCCAAGCTCTTCATGATCGCCGCTGTGTCCATAAACGCACCGCCAGCCGCGTCCAGTTCGTCGCCGAAATCGACGACACCGAATCGGTCGCCGAGCTGCTCGATTTGCCTGGCGTCGTCGTTCTTTTGCAAGCTAATGAGCGTCACGCCCGGCACGCGAGCCAGCGGCTCGAAGGCCACCAGCGGGATCGACCGTGCGTCGGTCGACCAGGCCTTGCTGCCGTGCCAGTGAATGCCGACCTTCAATCCGTCGTAGGCTCGCAGTCGCTGGTGCCACTTGTCAACGAGCGCTGGCTTGGCGGTGAGGTAGGGGATTGTAGCGGGAATAGTTTCGAGAGTCGTGCGAAAGATGCCCGGCAGGCTCAACAATGGCGCCTGCCACTTGCACTGGGGCGTGTGGGCGCCGTGCAAAGGAACGAACTGCGTGAATCCCGACTCGTCCAGCAGGGGAACCAGTACAGATTGTACCGCCAAAAATACGTTTCCTCCTCGTTCGCGCACCATGGGCACGTAGCGGGCGAAATGCAGCGTGTCGCCCAGTCCCCACTCGGCAGAGACGACGATGCCCTGCCCGTGCAGGTCGTCCCCCTGCCATCTCGGCTGAGGATAGGGCGGCGCTGCGTATTGAGTCTTGAGCCGCCATTCATACTCGGGCCAGCCATGTTCGAAGTCGCCGCTGGTCAACCAGGCTGCCGCCCGATAGTAGTGGTATTCGGCATTTTCGAGATCACCGGCGATCGCGCGGCTGTGCTCGGCAATGGCTTCGTCGAACCGGCCTTCGAACTGCAAACATTGGCCTAGCCGGAAGTGTAGTTCAGGTTGCTCGGGCGAACGGTCGGTGACCGCGCTCAGATGAACGGCGGCCTGCGCATATTCCCGCTGAGCAAATAGGACGCCACCTAGGTTGTATAGCGCCTGCAAATCATCGGGGCGCAGCTCCAAGGCGCGGCGGTAATACTGTTCGGCCTCGGCAAATTGCTCCACCGACTGCAGGGTCATGCCCATTCCGACCATCGCTTCGACCAGCAGCGGTTCGAGCCTCATCGCTTCGCGATAGCTGGCTTTCGCCTCCGCATAACGCTGTTGACGAAACAACACGTCGCCGAGCTGCGCATGCGCAGCGGTCAGATCAGGTTTGATGTCGATCGCCTTTTGATAAGCAATCTCAGCTTCCGACCAGCGGCCTTGTGACTGATAACAATTGCCCAAGTTGAAGTGCACTTCGACCGCAGTGGGCCGCAAGCGGGCCGCCGTGTCGAGCGAGGCAATCGCCGCCTCCCAGTCACGTTTCTCGTGCAGCAGATTGCCGAGATTATTGTGAGCTTCGACCATTTGAGGATCCAGGCGGACGGCTTCGCGAAAGCAGGCTTCGGCTTCGGCCAGTTGACCCGCGTCGCGCAGCGCGCCCGCCAGATCATTGCAGATCGGCGCGGATTTGGGTTGTTGGTTGTGAGCCTGGTGAAGCACTTCGACTGCCTGCTGTTTGCGGCCGGCCGTCGAGAGCGCCACGCCGAGGTGGTGGCGGAAATCCACCGATTGCTCGTTGTGCTGTACCGCCCGTTCGAAGTGCTCAACCGCTCGCTGCGACTGTCCTTGCACCATGGCGGCCATGCCCAATAGATGGTGCGCGTCGGCGTTGTCAGGCTCGCGCGCGAGAACCTGCAGGTAGAGCTGTTCGGCTTGCCTCAGGTCGCCGGCGCGATGATGCTGCATCGCCAATCGCAATGTATCGTTCGCAGGTGACATAGGTTACCGACAACCCTCAACGTCAGCGAATTGTTCAACTCAACATGCACCAGCCAGGGCGGCCAACTCGGCCGCCATGCGTGCAAACACTCCAGACCAGTCTCCACGCGTCGTTTGTCGAAATAACCGCATGGTCGGATACCAAGGACTGTCGTCGCGGTCCAGAAACCATCGCCACTCGGGTGCCGTCGACAGCCCCACCCAGACGGGCACTCCCAATGCCCCCGCGAGGTGCGCGGTGGCCGTATCGGATGTGATGACTAGGTCCAGGTTCTTCATCACCGCCGCCGTGTCCATGAACGCGCCGACCGTCTCGTCCAATTGGGGGCCCAAGTCGTGGACCGTCCAGCGATCGGCCAGGCCCGCAAGCTGCTCGCTCCCTGTCCCCTTCTGCAGGCTCACAAGCGCTACGCCGGCCACGCTAGCCAAGGGGGCAAACTCGGCCAACGGAATCGACCGGAAACGATCG
>CAZUPX010000296.1:0-3163 GCA_964622155.1 uncultured Planctomycetaceae bacterium
GCGCGCCCGGAAGAGTCGACGTTCGGCAACTTTACCGGCAACCGCCGCGGAAAGCCGATTGATTTCATCCTGGCCACGCCCGACTTCACCGCCAGCCAAGCCACGATCGTCCGCACGAATGACAATGGCCGGTATCCGTCGGACCATTACCCGGTCACGGCCGTGCTGACACTGCAACGGAAATCAGACAAGTAGCACCGCGATACGAAGTATTAGCCACTGAGAACACCGAGGCCACCGAGACGACGAAGAGTTTTCATTGCTGTTCAAGAGCCGCCGGCTGGTCGCTTCTTATCATCGACTTTTTCCGTCTCCGTGTCCCCTGTCCTCTCTGTGGCAAAACTTTTTTTCCCAATCACTTCGCCGGCGCCGCCTCAGCATTGGACGCGCCCAAGAGCTTCTGCACGCCGCGAATTCCGTAGCTGAGCCAGCCGTTTTCCAGTCCGTTCCGCGTTTTCTTTTGCAGATCCTGAAGTGCCGCCAGCTTGGCCTCGAGCGCGCCGCGATGATTCGCCTCGCGCGCCAGCGCCGCATCGGCCAGCCGTAATCCGCGTACCGCGTCGCCCTGCTCGGTGATTTCGCGGGCCTTTTTGGCGACGGCGTCGGGGCCGCCAGCCAGGTCGACCAGGTCGGCGTCGGCCACTTGCGGCGACACCGAGTACATCGTGGCAGGATTGCGGTCAAACCAGCCGACATAGCCCTCGTAAATACCGCGCACGCTCCACGACACCTTGCCGTACGTTTCGCCGATGTCCAATTCCGGCGGCAGCTTGACTTCACGCATAAGTGTGTACACGTCCTTACCTGCGTTCATGCCCGCCACGGTGGCGTCGTGAACGTACTGGATGGCGTCGCGATACGTCGTGAGCCGCTTGACGATCGTGTCGTGGCCGACGATCGGCATGCCGTGGCTGGGCAGGACCAGCTCGGGCTCGAGCGCAAGCACTTTATTGATCGATTCGACGTAGTCGAGCGCCCAGCGCGGTGGCGTGCCGCGAAGGGTGTAGATGTTGGGAAACGAGTCATACACATTGTCGCCCACGAAGGCCGCTTTGTATTTCGGAATCCACACCGCCAGAGCGTCGTAAGTCTCGCCCGGCGTATGCAGGATTTCGAATTGCGTGCCGCCCAGCTCGAATTCGTAGCGACCTTCAAACGTGAGGGTCGGCACGACTTTGTTCTGCGGCGAATTGTAAATCCGCAGGAGCGTCTCTTCGCTGAAGTTGAACTGGGCCGCGTTGGTCCTGGCAAAGTACCTGGCGAGGCGGTCCTGGTAAGCGGACAACCAAGTGAACATCCGCTGCGTCACAATCTGCGTGCCATCCTGTTTCCACAAGTGCACGCCGCCAGTATGGTCGCCGTGGCCGTGGGTCAGGATGATGAACTTGACCGGCGCGTCGCTGACCTTGGTCAGAAGCTCGTGATGTTTCTGCGCTCGGTTGGCGCTCGACGTATCGACGATCACGTTGCCCGCCGGCGTGACGATCATGAACGTGTTGCCGAAACCGATGCCTTGATAGATGGCCTCGTTGACCTTGAGGGCTTCGGTCTGGTTCGCTCCGATTCGAGCAAAGTCAGCCAGTTGGCTGGGAGCCGACTGTCCAAAACCGGCTTGCCCCCAGGCACGCTCTGGCACCAGAGGCAAGGCCAGAATGCAAGCAACTAGACACGTGAGATGATTGCGCGCCATGAGGACCTCGTTCGTTGGAAGGAAGCGAACCGAACGCAGACATGTCACTGGCCGTCGACTCGAGCTATTGTGCTGTGCAACTGTCGAGGCTGCAACAACTCTGGGTGCAGCCGACAGAAAAGCGGGCCGCCAATCAGGAAAGCGGCACCGGCGACGATGTTGGCGGAAATGGCAGGGTCAGAATCTCGCGATGCCGCAGTTGTTGCTCCCAAAAGGAGAATTGCGGATCGCCGGCGCAAAATGCAAAGACGGCATCAGGCAGCGCGCGGCCGTCGACAATGCGCGAATGCACGCGCACCAGCACCGCGCCGTCGTGACGGCGTTCGACATCCCAAGATTCCGCGGGCAGCACAGTCGGCTCTGGTGGGAGGTTGGATGGAGGGCGTGTGGGTCTGTGCGACGACGCAGCGGCCGCTTTGGTCACAAACCCACGGCAAGGTCGGATATTGTGCCGAATTTCGGCAATCAATTCTAGGCTAATTCTGCCGCGATTTGGGCGGGGGACCCGCATTGATATCGGCGTTTCCCCCGGACGTTCGTCAACTGAGCGGTCGAATCCGGGCGTTGCCGGGCGCCGATTTACCGGCTTGCGGCGACCAGTCGGCGCTGTGGCGCGGCTTGTGCCGCCAGCGAGCGTCGCTCCAACGCTCGCAGCCGGGCCCGCGTTCGCTCACCTGGACGCACGATGCCGCCTACGGGAGCCGCATATGTCCTTTGATGACGAAGCTGTCACTCAAGTCTCATCGTCCGGTCATCGCGACCGGGCATGAGAGCCACCGCGCGTCCAATGAGAGCCACCGCGCAGTCCAATGAGAGCCACCGCGTAGTCAGCGTAGGAGCAACGAGTTCCTCGGTCATCCCTCCGGTGACGCAACTGTCGCCGGACCGTAACGCGACGGGTCGACGATGAGGTCGAGACCCACTCCGCTCTCGAGAGACTTCCGAAGTCTCTCGAACTCGGCGTGGGCGACAGCGCTCGCGGGGATTACGGGACGCGAGCGCCGCGGCCCACTTCTGCACCGCGGGTACGTGACGTGCGGCCGCGCGCGGTGGCAAGCGTGGGAGAGCTATGGGCCCCGGCGGCGCGGGCTCCAGCGACTGCTCGGAAACCGAGGTCGCATCATGTCGGCGGAGCGGCGATGTAGATGTGAACCGCGAGCGGCCCGAAACTGTCGGAAAACGTGTCACCGCTTGCCGCGATCTGACGACTCTCGTCGACAACACGCAGCACGCGACCATCGAGACCGGGCACATGTATCTCAGTCCGTGCCGAACTCCGGCTCGCGTTGACAGCAATGACGTAGAGAGCCGCTTCGGATACGCGTGCGCCGACCCTCACGGACCCACGCGCCGGCTCCCATCTCGCCTGAACCGGTACCCCGAGCAGAGCGGGGCCGAGCTTTGCGATGTCATCCCTGATGCGGGCGATGGCTCGTCCGACGTCCGCTGTCCACGTCGCAGGGAAGAAGCCGA
>CAZUPX010000297.1:0-4303 GCA_964622155.1 uncultured Planctomycetaceae bacterium
CCGGCCCAGATGGCCAGCCCGCCGCCGTAGGGGGTGGGCTGCGCGTGGACCTTGTAATCGCCTGGGCGATCGACAAGTCCCCACCGAGGCGCGACGCGGCGAAGCACCAGCGCAACGATCCAAGCCACGACCAGGCTGGGCACCGCGGCACTGACGACAATCCAGTTCATTGGCCACGACCCTCACGCTGACGGCGACGCAGGTCGTCGCGGCACGCGGTGAAGTACTGCTTGTAATCGGCGCGACGATAGTCGGGAAACGTCCACTCGCGATCCTGCCACTGGCCGTCTTTGTAATTCAAGGTCACCTCCGCGTAGATGCCGTTTGCCAGATACAGCCGATGAGCGTGATCTTTGGTGCTGGCCAATACGAGCTTCGCGAGCGTCAGATAGCCCGGGTCGAGATTCAAGGGTCGCGGCTCGGTGTGCCCCCCTTCCCTAGCATACTGTGTCTCCCATTCGTTTGTCTGCAACTTGCTCTCCACGAGCGTCGAGGGGTCTGCGAGTATCTCGAACGCCCAAAAACACTTGACCAGGCCCGGACCCATCGTCGCCTCGTAATAGTCGGTCTGGTCGAACGAAAATCGCGGGCTTTCAAGGGCCACTGGTCCCCACTCGGCCACTCCCCGCTCGCGTGTCCAATCGAGCGCCGCCGCATGGCGACTGAACGCCGCCAGCACGAGCAAGACGCTGTGAGGTTCGAGGATGTCGCCCAACGCCAGGGTCTCAAGATCGGTTTTCTTCAAACGAGCGTGAAGCAATCAATCTAACAGCAAACGACGCACCAAGCCTACCTCGTTTCGAAAAGGCGCGTGATACAATTAAGGCATGAGCCACGTCGAGTTCGTCCACGACACGGACGTTTCCTGGCCACTCATGGTGTGCGTCTTGCCGCTGCTCGACTTCGGCGCCGGTGTTATATGCTGTGGCTTCCTTCGCGTAACCTCCGCTAGTTTATTTGACGTTTCGAAGGCCCTAGCCACTGGCCCGCGTCCGCCCCTTGTGACAATAGCGCGCGGCAAATAGAATCTAAGGCTTCGCGTTGGTTCGTTTCCCCAACGACGCCGAATTGACGGCGTCTTAGAAAGTCGTGCATGTCTCGGAGATTTGTGAGCCAGTTGGCTCATCAGGAATCGATCGACCAAATCTTTCTGGCCTCTGAAAAGCAGTTGCGGCCCAACCGCAACGGCAACCTGTACCTGCAAATCGAGCTGTCGGATCGCAGCGGCTCAATCGGCGCGCGGATGTGGAACTCCAGCGAGCAGGACTATCGCAACTTCGACAACGGCGACTACGTGCGCGTCGAGGGTTCCACGCAACTTTTCCAGGGCACGATCCAGCTCATCGCCACCAGCATTCGCAAAGCGCCCAAAGGTGACGTCAATCTCGACGACTTCCTGATCCTGGGCTCCAAGGAAATCGACACCTTGACCGCGCGGCTGGCCGGATTCCTGCGCAAGATCAAGGACCCGCACCTGCTGAACCTGGCCGAATGCTTCTTGATGGACGAGGAGTTCATGCGTAAGTTCGCGCGGGCCCCGGCCGGCGTGAAAAATCACCATGCGTACGTCGGCGGGCTGATGGAGCACGTCGTCAATCTGATGGAGCTGGTCACACGAATCAGTCCGCTCTATCCGTCGCTCAACGCCGACCTGCTCCTGATGGGCGCCTTGCTGCACGACGCCGGCAAGGTCGACGAGTTGGCCTACGAACGCGATTTTACGTACACCGACGAGGGACAATTGATCGGCCACGTGGTGATGGCCGTCGGCATGCTGGACAAGAAGCTGCGCGAAGTGGAGCGCCTGTCGGGCGAACTGGTGCCCGAAGAGTACGTGCTGCGGCTGAAACACATGATCGTCAGTCACCACGGCGAGTACGTATATGGCAGCCCCAAGCTGCCCATGACGCTCGAGGCCGTGGCCTTGCACCACCTGGACAATCTCGACGCCAAACTGCACTCCTTCGACCAGTTGATGCGCGACGATCCGAACGTCGAAAGCGGCTGGACCAATTTCCATCACAACCTTGGGCGCAAGCTTTACAAGGGAGAGCCCGAGCGCCCGCGTCCGAACCAAACACGCTGACGTTCAACGCGGGGATGTCAAAGCCTCGGTGCCATGGCCGCGCCTCGCGGCCATGCCGGAATTAGAGCAAGCATGCCCGCGAGGCGCGGGCATGGCACCCGGCCACAGCGGGCATGGCACCCGACACACAAATTCAAACGATTACATGACCCGCACTGACGAACTGGAAACACGGCTCCTCGCCCTGATCGCCCAGCCGAGTTATAAGCCCGTCAAGCCGCGCGTGCTGGCCGACCAGCTCAAGCTCGACGAGGACGAGTCGCGGCAGCTCAAACGCGCAATCAAGGAGCTCGTCAAGCGCGGCAAGCTCAGCTATGGGGCCAATCATCTGGTCGGCCCGGCGACGACGAAGGGGGACGGATACCGCGTCACTGGCGTGTTTCGCCGTGCGGATGCCGGGTTTGGATTCGTGCGCCCAGCCGGTAGCGCGCCGGGCGCGGATCGGACCCGCGACATCTTCATCGCCGCCGCCGACGCCCGAGACGCCGCCACCGGCGACGCCGTGCTGGTGCGGTTGAAGAAGAAGATCGACACGCGCCGCCCGAATCCCGAGGGCGAAATTGTCGAGATCATCGAGCGCGAAACCCACCAGTTCGTCGGCACCTACTTCGAAGAGGGTGGCTCGGCCTATGTGCGGGTCGACGGCGCGCCTTTTTCCAAGCCGGTGCTGGTGGGCGATCCCGGTGCCAAGAACGCCAAGGCCGACGACAAGGTCGTCGTCGAGATGGTCCGCTTTCCCACGCACGCCCACCAGGGCGAAGGCGTGATCAGCGAAGTGCTGGGCCCGCGCGGCGCGCCGGGCGTGGATACGCTGTCGATCATCCGCGAATACAACCTTCCCGAGGAATTCGCGGCCGACGCCAGTGAAGATGCGCGCTCCGAGGCCGATGCCTTTGACGAGAGCATTCCCGACGGCCGCACCGATTTGACCGGCCTGGTGACCATCACGATCGATCCGGTCGACGCCCGCGATTTCGATGATGCGGTTTCGCTCGAGAAAACTTCCAAGGGTCACTGGCGGCTGGGCGTGCACATTGCCGACGTGTCGCACTTTGTGAAGCCCAAGACGGCGCTCGACCGCGAGGCCTACCAGCGGGCGACAAGCACGTATCTGCCCGATCGCGTGATTCCCATGCTGCCCGAGGTGATCTCGAATGGCTTGGCCAGCTTGCAGCCGGATCGGGTGCGCTACACCAAGAGCGTGTTCATGGAGTTCACGCCCGACGGCGTGCCACTGTCGACCGAGCCGCACTCGGCGGCCATCAAGAGCCGCCGCCGCTTCACCTATGAGGAGGTCGATTCGTACCTGGCCGATCCCAAGGCGTGGAAGTCGAAACTCGATCCGGCGGTGCATGCGCTGCTGGGCCAGATGCGCGAGCTGGCCGGCATTTTGCGCGAGCGGCGGATGCGGCGCGGGGCGCTTGAGCTCTCGATGCCGGAAGTAAAGATCGATCTGGATCGCGATGGCCGCGTGAACGGTGCTCACCTGGTCGAGAACACCGAGAGCCACAAGATCATCGAAGACTTCATGCTGGCGGCCAACGAAGCCGTGGCCGCGCTACTGGCCAACGCGAATTTGCACTTCCTCCGCCGCGTGCACCAGGCACCCGACCTGAGAAAGCTTAAGGCCCTGACCGAATTCGTCACCGGGCTGGGGTTCCGCGTTGAGAGTTTGGAAAGCCGCTTCGAATTGCAAAAGCTGCTGGCCGACGTGGCCGGTCAGCCGGAACAGCGGGCGGTGAACTATTCGCTGCTGCGCAGCCTGCAACGGGCAGTCTACAGTCCCGAGGAGGAAGGGCACTTCGCCCTGGCCAGCGAGTGCTACTGCCACTTTACTTCGCCCATCCGCCGCTATCCCGACCTGACCATTCATCGCCTGCTCGACGCATTGATGCACGGCCGAAAGCCGCGCAACGATTTCGGCGAGCTGGCCGTCGTGGGCGAGCACTGCTCCGGTCGCGAGCAGCGCAGCGAGCAGGCCGAACGCGAGCTGACCAAGGTCAAGCTGCTGGAATACCTGAGCACGCGTGTCGGCACGAACATGGAGGCCGTCGTCACGGGCGTGGAAGAGTTCGGCCTGTTCGTGCAAGGGCTCGAGCTGCCCGCCGAAGGTCTGGTGCACGTCAGCTCGCTGGCCGACGACTTTTACCGCTTCGATCGCCGCTCGCATTCCCTTTCCGGCAACCGCTCGGGCAACCAGTATCGGCTGGGCGATTT
>CAZUPX010000298.1:0-6591 GCA_964622155.1 uncultured Planctomycetaceae bacterium
GAAGCGGGCGATCTCCAAAGCCCAGGCCGGAAACAGCACGCCAACTTGAATCTCGGTCAGTCCGATGCGGGCGGTGCCGCGAGCGAGAATCCGCTGGTCGCAGGCCAGCATCATGATCGCGCCGCCGGCGATGGCATGACCGTTGACGGCCGCGACCAGCGGCTTGGGAAACATTGCCAAGCGCTCGAACGACGGACCCATCCGCGCCACGAACGTGCGCACGTAATCGCGCCCGCCGGTGAGAATCGCCTGCAAGTCGACGCCGGCGCCAAACACGCTCCCCTGACCGGTGATGACCGCCGCCCGGGCCGGCCCGCGTTCGATTTCTTTCAGACCCTCGTCGATCCGCTCGGAGAATTCCAGATTGAGAGCGTTCCCTTTGCCGCGCACCAATCTTAGAATCGTCACCGGGCCTCGATCTTCGAGTTCAATCATGGCGTTACTCCGACAACCTTATTTCAGAAATCGCGTCAGCAAGTTCCGCGTGATCCGCTCGACGCGCGGGTCGGGCCCGTGCGGGCGACCGTAGTGCGAGTAGGGAAGCACGTGGCCGGGGGGACTGGCCAGACCCTGGGCCCAGAAGATCGTGGAGGCGTTGAACACCCAATTGCCCTTGGGACCGGGATACAAGGTCGCGGTCCAATGGGCCGTGCGGTCGCCGGCGTTGATCGCTTCGCCGGCCGCGACGACTTGCAATCCGTCGATCTTCGCCGGGTCGCCGTGAAACTCCCAACCCACGAGGCCCGGAATGCGATCCCCCTTGCGCATGCCGGTGCCCTCGAAGATCCAGCTCGACGGCTGTTCGACAATCCAGTCGCCGGCGCCGTTGAAGGGGCTGATCGTCCGGGCGCCAATCAAGCTGGCCTCGTTCGGTCCCTCGACGTCGAACGGTCCCATGTAACCTTTTTCTTCTTCGGTGAGGCCGCCATAGCGGCCGGCGCGGGTCAGGATGCGATGCGGCGCGCCGCGCGAGCCTGCCGACATGGGCGCGACGAAGCAGCACGTGTTGCCCGAAAGGAACGCGACGTTCACGCCCGCGTCGACCGCGGACTTGACGTGGCGAAACTGCTCGGGGCTCCAATACTCGTCGTGCCCGACTGACAGAAACACCTTGCCGCGGCGGCAGGCCGATGGATCGGAGTGTACGTCGGCGTTCGAGCAGTAGGTGACGTCGTATCCCTCGCGCTCGAGCCAATAGGCCAGCGGGAATTCCCACAACAGAAACTCGCCCGAGCCGAGCGACAGCGGCGCGTCGAGAATCTGGCAATACTTTCCGTATGGCCGGTCGTAGCTCACGCGCACGCCCGAGACCAGGGCCCACTCCTTCTGCCCGTCGTCGTACAGCGAGTAGTGGTCGGGCCAGCGGTTGTAGGCCTGCCAGGTGTTGTCGCTGCACTGAAAGACGATGTCGGACGCTCGATCCTCGCGGACGATGAACACGACATAGCTCTGATAGCGGCCCTTCAGCAGCGACAACTTGCCGAGATACACGCCGCTGGGCCAGTCGGCGGGAATCTTGATCGAGGTGCACGGTTTCCACTGACATTCGCGCAGTCGCTGGCCGCCGACTTTTGGGTCGAGCTGCACCGCGCCATCGAACGGTCCCAGCGACAGCACGTGCAGGCCTCCGCTGCCGCCGTAGTAACCCATCCGATAGATGTCGACTTTAAAGGGGGCCGCCGGATTGGTGCTGACCATCAAGTCGAGCGAGTCGCCGGCTTTGACGCTGGCGCGCGACACGTAACCTTCGATCCACGGCGAGCGATACTTTGTCGCCGGATCGATCCGCGTGAATGTGAGCTGCCAATCGGTCGTGCCCGGCCGCGCGTTCTCGTCGGCCAAACGACCGGCAGTACTGCTGGACAAGCCAGCAGTGGCACCCCGGGCATTGGTCGGCTCAGCAGCGACACCCGATATCGCGAGCGGTCCCACGGCCGAGATCAAGCCGGCCGTGGCCGCGCCCTTGACGAGTGTGCGGCGGTCGAGGCGGGCGTTGTCGTTGGGTTTGTCGGGCATGCGAGAAAAGGGGCTGGTAGTTTGAGTCGAGGACAACGATGCATCGGGAGGCACTGAACGCCGTCTCGGCATATCATACTGCAAGGAACCACGAATGGAACTTTCCGCCCTGATTCGCGCGCTGTCCGATCCGGCCGCCTACCCCGACACCAGCGGCACGGTCGAGCTGCGCCAGACGCATATCTCGGTCGTATTTCTGACCGACCAGTACGCCTACAAGATCAAAAAGCCGGTGGCGCTAGGGTTCGTCGACTTCAGCACGCTGGAAAAGCGGCGGCACTATTGCGAGGAGGAGTTGCGGCTCAACAGGCGGCTGGCCCACGACGTGTACTTGGACGTCGTGCCAATCACCGCAAGCAGCTCAGGTGTGCGTGTTGAGGGCAGCGGCCCGGTTGTCGAGTGGGCGGTCAAGATGCGGCGGCTCGACGACGAAGCCACGCTCGAACATCGTCTGCTCCATGAGGAAGTCGCCCCCGAGGCAATCGAGGCCCTGGCCCGCCAGGTCGCCGCGTTTCATCGCCAGGCCGAGCACGGAGAGCAGATTTCACAGTTCGGCCGTTTCGAGGTCGTGGCGGGCAACGCGCGAGAGAATTTTGAGCAGTCGGCTAATCAGGTCGGCGCGACGGTCAGCCGCCGAGTGTTCGAGCGGCTGCAAGCGCTGACCGAGGAGGCGTTGGCCCGGCACCGCGATTTGATCAAATCGAGGGCCGCTCGAGGCATGCCGCGCGACACGCACGGCGACTTGCGACTGGAGCACGTCTATCTGCTGGGGGACCACAAGCCGCCCTCCGAAGTCGTGATTTTGGATTGCATCGAGTTCAACGAGCGATTTCGCTTCGCCGATCCGGTGGCGGACATGGCGTTTCTGGTGATGGACCTGAAGGTCAACTCACGCCGCGATCTGGCCGCAACGTTTGCCGACGCGTATTTTGCCGCTTCCGGCGATCGCGAGGGCAGGGCGTTGGTGCCGTTGTACACGTCGTATCGCGCGACGGTTCGGGCCAAGGTCGAGGGGATCAAGCTGGCCGAGCGCGAAGTGCCCGCCGACGAGCGAGTCGAGTCGGCCACGAAAGCGCATGGTTACTGGCTCGTGGCGCTGAGCGAATTGGAAGGGCCGCAGCAAACGCCGTGCCTGGTCATGGTCAGCGGTTTGCCAGGCACGGGCAAGTCGACGTTGGCCGCTGAACTGGCGGCCCGCGCCGACTTCGATCTGATCCGCTCCGACCTGGTGCGCAAGGAACTGGCCGGTATCACGACCAATGCGGCAACGCCCGCCGGCTTCGAGCAAGGCATCTACGCGCCCGAATGGACCGAGCGGACGTACGCAGAGTGTTTGCGCCGCGCCGAGCAGATGCTGTTTGAAGGGCAGCGCGTGATCGTCGACGCAAACTTTCGCCACGATGTCCAGCGCCGGCGATTCATTGAAGCCGCGCAGCGCTGGGGCGTGCCGGCGCTGCTATTAGTCTGTCAGGCCGAGCCCAAAATCGTTCGCCAGCGCCTGGCCGCACGAACCGGCGACGCCTCGGAGGCCGACTGGGCGATTTATCTGCAAGCGGCCCGAACGTGGGAAGAGCCGGGACCGCTGGCCCGCCGCGCGCTTGAAACTGTCGCCACCAACGGACCGGGGCAACTGAGCTTGCAAGCAGCACTTTCGATTCTTCAGAAAGTGGGCCTGTATAATTGACCTTTCCATAGAGGGCCGTCGGATTTATGAAGAACTCTATAAAGTAGGAAAGAATCGTGATAGCCTCAGGTTTTCGACCAGTGGGCGGGACGCGTCGGTAACAGAACAGGTGAACGTCATGGCCAGAGTCAACACTGCGTTGGTCGCGCTGGTTCTCAGCTTGATCATCATTTGTCCGGTTCGCGCGGACGAATCCCAGGCGGAGCGAAAACTAAAATTCTCTGATTGCCCGCCGGCGATCCGCAAGACGCTGCGCCGCGAAGCAAGCGGAGTGAAGATCGACGAAGTGATCGCGCACACGGAAGACTCCGCCACGCTCTACACGGCCGGCGTGAGCGTGGCTGGGAGCGACTACCAGCTTCTGGTGGCCGAGGACGGGACACTCGTTCAAAAGGTATTGGACGACGGAGAGGACCACACCGAGACCGAAGCAGATCTGGACATCGAGGAATGCCCTCCGGACGTGCAGAAAACCCTGGACCGCGAAGCCCACGGCTACCAGATTGACCTGGTCGTCGAACGCGTGACCGACGGACGCACCGTCTACCTGGCCGACGTCCAGCTCGACAAGCGAGATTATCTGCTGATCGTCGGCGAAGACGGTACCCTTATCTCCAAAACGCTCTACGAGGACCAGGACGAATTCGGGTCGGAAAGCGAAACCATCGAGATCTGACGGCCTGGACCGACGTATGCAGTGAGTTGTGGCACGGTCTCCCGACCGTGCCACCCGGCGCCTTTAGCGGCACGGTCGGGAGACCGTGCCGCAACTAGGCGTAGCTGTCTAATCCTCGGCGCTTGACTTTGCCATTCTGCCCGCGTTAGCATCAACAACTCAAAGCCGTCACCCCCCGGGACGTCTCGAATTGGTTCGTTGGCATCTCTTTCAGGAGTGCATGGGATGACGCGCATCGTGACCTTGGCTTGTCTGGCGGCTTTGGCGCTTTCTACTTTCGGCCGCGCGGACGACAACGTGCCGCGATTCCTCGCGGCGAGAATGCCGGCCAACGACAGTGCGGCCGTGCCCCCCGATCGCTGGTCGGCCACCGAGAACATCGTCTGGAAGGCCGACGTGCCCGGTCTGGCTTGGGCATCGCCCATCGTGTGGGGCAAGAAGATCATTCTCACCACGTGCGTCAACACGGGCGTCACGCCCGAGGCGCGCAAGGGCCTGTATCTCGAAGACGTCGATGCCAACAAATATCCCAAGCCCAAAGACAAGCACGAATGGCGCGTGCTGTGCCTCGACCTCGACACGGGCAAGGTATTGTGGAACCAACTAGCCCACGAAGGCATTCCCGCCAAGACTCACCACATTAAAAACACGCTGGCCTCCGAGACGCCCTCCACCGACGGCGAGCGGATTTATGCCTACTTCGGCAACGTCGGGCTGTTCACCTACGACATGGACGGCAAGCTGCTGTGGAAGCACCCCGTCGAAGCAACGGAGACGCGATACGGCTGGGGCACCTCGTCGTCGCCGATCGTGTATCGCGACCGCGTGTACCTTATCAACGACAACGAAGAGCAGTCGTACCTGTTGGCGTTGGATAAGAAAACCGGTGACGTCGTGTGGAAGGTCGACCGCGAGGACGAGAAGACCAACTACGGCACGCCCTTCGTCTGGGAAAATGAGCAGCGCACCGAACTGGTCACCTCCGGCATCGGCTACAGCCGCTCGTACGATCTCGACGGCAAGCTGTTGTGGAAGATCAAAGGCTCGTCGATCCTGTCGATCCCGACACCGTTTGCCCAGTTCGGCAATCTGTACCTGGCCGCCGGGCATGTCGTGTGGGGCGAAAATCCCGTGTATGTGATTCGACCAGGCGCCAGCGGCGACATCTCGCTGGCCGAAAAACAATCGACCAATGACTACATCATCTGGTCGTATCCCAAAGCGGGACCGTATCACCCCACGCCGCTCATTCTGGGCGAGACGATGTACATCTTGTACGACCGCGGCTTTCTGGCCGCCTTCGACGCTCGGAACGGCCGAGAAGTGTACGGCCGCAAGCGAATCCCCGAGGGCAAGGCCTTTACCAGCTCCCCCTGGGCCTACGGCGGCAAGCTGTTTGCGATCAACGAAGACGGCGTGACGTTCGTCTTCAAACCCGGCAGCGAGTTCGAAATCCTGCACACCAACAAGCTGGCCGATGACGATATGGGCATGGCCACGCCGGTGATCGTGGGTGATAAGCTGCTGGTGCGCACTAGCGCCAGGCTATACTGCGTGGGGAACATCACCAAGACGGCCAGCGCCGCGCCCTAGTTGAAACAGAGGCCAACTCATGGCCGTCGTTGAACTGAGCGTCAACGGAACCGCGCACAAGCTCGACATCGAGCCCGCGCGAAACTTGTTGAGCGTGCTGCGAGACGACCTGGACCTGTGCGGAAGCAAGTATGGCTGCGGCGAGGGGCGCTGCGGGGCCTGCACGGTGCTGGTCGACGGACAGGCCGTTCGCTCGTGCATTACGCGTGTGGGCGAGTGCCGCGGCAAGCAGATTACGACCATCGAGGGCCTGGAGCGCGACGGCCGGCTGCATCCGGTGCAGCAAGCATTTCTCGACGCCGACGCCATGCAGTGCGGCTACTGCACGCCGGGCATGGTCATGAGCGCGGTGGCCCTTCTGTCCAAAAATGTGGCGCCGACGGGCGACGACATCCTGCGGGCGATGGAGGGCAATATCTGCCGCTGCTGCACGTACGCGCGGATTGTGACGGCCATCGGCAAAGCTGTCGCGGGCATGCAGGAGGCCGCGCGATGAACCCGCTCGACGAAATCTCCGAAGTTCTCTCGCAAATTGAGCCCGAGCGCTACGAGTTTCGTGAGCCGCCACGCTGGCAGTTCGATCTCGACCGACGCGACTTCTTCAAGCTCGTCGGCGGCGGAA
>CAZUPX010000299.1:0-12436 GCA_964622155.1 uncultured Planctomycetaceae bacterium
TCCTGGGCGATCGGCGGCCACGTGTTGTAGTGGCTGGGCACGACACGCCGCGGCTTAAGGAGCTTGACCGCCTCGAGCGCGTCGTCAGGGCCCATTGTGAATAAGTCACCAATCGGCAGCACGGCCAGGTCCAGCCCGCCGGCGCCGATCAATTTCATGTCGGAAAACAGCGCCGTGTCGCAGGCAAAATAAATCGTGCCGTCGGGCAGCGTGAGCCGGTATCCGCACGGACTCCCGCCGTTACTGCCGTCCGGCAGCATGGAGGTGTGGTGCGCGATCGTCATCTTGACGCGCCCAAACGGCATATCGACGTTGCCGCCCAGGTTCATTGCCACAACATTCTTGACTCCCTGTCTGCCCAGCCAATCGGTGATCTCGTAATTGGCCACAACTGTGGCGCCGGTGCGATTGGCGATCGCGGCAGCGTCGGCAACGTGGTCGAAATGACCGTGTGAGACGAGCACGAAATCCGGCTTCACATCATTGGCTTTGACCGGCGAAGTGGGCGAGTCATTCAAAAACGGATCGAGCAAGATCGTTTTGCCGCCCGTCGAGATCATCCAGCAAGCGTGCCCCAGCCAGCGTAGTGTCGTAGCCATCGGACACCCATCCTTTCGCTTTACGCTTTTCTCAAGTTGGCGTTCATGTGTTTTTTGTATGCCTCGACCCCCGGCTGGCCGTAGGGGTTGATGCCGATCAGCCGCCCTTCGACTACCGTGGCCAGCATCATCATTTGAAAAAACTGGCCTAGTGAGCCCTCGTCCAGTCGGGGCAAGTGCAGATCGGCCGTGGGGCGCTTGTCCTCGAAGTACGCCTGGTTCGTGCCGGCGATGGCGGCGGCCATGATATCGCACAGGCTCTTGTCGGCCAGTGAATTAAGCTGGTCCTGGTCGAATTCCGATCGGCCGACCTTTAGCGAGTCGCGCCGCGCGCGGTCGACGATCAGGTTCGTGATCAGCTTGTCGCGGCGGCCTTGCTGATGCTGCTGGCCGCGCGAGTGCAGGTCGCGGGTGTTGACCACTGTCAGCGGCGTGGCGCCGCGCTCGTGCTTGCCCAGACTCTCTGCCAACAACTGGTCGTACCACAGTCCGGCCGCCTCGAGGCCCTTGCCCCAGGTCGACAAAACGCGAATGGTGGCGGCGTGCTCTCGTTCCATCAAGTGGCACACACCGACGTATTGCAGGACCAGGTTTTTGTCGACCGGCGCGGTGCGAAAGTGATCGTTCATGGCCGCGGCCCCTTCGAGCAAGGCCACGACGTCGAGACCCAGGATGGCCGCCGGTACCAGTCCCACTGCCGTGAGGATCGAGAACCGTCCGCCAACACCATCAGGTATCGGAAAGATTTCCGCGCAGCCCAGGGCGCGAGCCAGGTCAAAGAGCCGGCCGCCGTTGCCAGTGATCGGGATCAACAGGTCAGCCATTCGCTGCTCGTCGCCGGAGGTCGAGCGTGCCAAATTTTCCAGGCACTGACGAAAGGCGACGGCGGTTTCCAGCGTGCCACCGCTCTTGCTGATGACGACGACCCCCCAGCGATCGTCGACGTTAGAGCGGCTCGCTCCACTCAGCAAGTCAAAGAGCGCCTGCGCCGCGTCATTGTCGGTATTGTTACCTTCGAAGTAGACCCGCGGATGGCCACCGCGCTCACCACGGTCCAATTCGTTGTAGTATGCATGGCAGCAGGCCTCGAACAGGGCCCTGGCGCCCATGTACGAGCCGCCGATCCCCAGGATGACGATCCGGTCGACTTGGGCATCGAGTTGTGCGGCGCGCTTGAGAATCCGATCAAGTTGGCTGGTGACGCGCGACCGGCGATATTCGCCCAACAACTGCTCGGGCAAGTCGATAAAGCCTGCGTCGAGGGGTTCCTTCTCGGGCGGAACCGGGCCGCCGGATTTCCACAACTGGGCGTCGGCCAGCACTTCCGCCCGAGCCCGATCCAACCGCGGGCCCATGCCGGCCAGGTCTGCCGGCGCCAGCCCGGTGCCCTCGATCATCACACCACGGGGATCATAGCTCAGCAGGGGAAGCGAAGGGCCCGACATGGGAGAGTTTCCACGACGACTCAATTGCCGAAGTTGCCAACGTCGGCAAAGATATCCGTGATGCCCCGCGCTGCCAAGAGGCGGCAAGGAGGCTGTAGACCGTAGGCCGTAGCGAGAAGGAGCTCATCTTCTTCACTAATCCCCAGCCCCTGACCCCTGATCCCTACTCATGGACATGCACGAGTTGACTCGCGAGCTCAAGACGCAAAACAATTCCAAGATCGTGATGCTTGTGGCCGACGGGCTGGGGGGGCTGCCGCTGGAGCCGGGGGGAAAGACCGAGTTGGAAACCGCCCGAACGCCGAACCTTGACGAGTTGGCGCGGCGGGGCGTCTCTGGTGGCAGCATTCCAGTCAAGCCTGGTATCACACCAGGCAGCGGGCCGGGACACCTGGCGCTATTCGGTTATGATCCGCTCGAGTATCGCATCGGGCGTGGTGCACTTGAGGCCACCGGCATCGGCATGCACCTGACCGACCGCGACGTCGCCGCGCGCGGAAACTATTGCACGCTCGACGCACAAGGGAACATCACAGACCGCCGAGCCGGGCGAATCACGAGCGAAGAAAGCGCCCCGCTGGCCGTCGCCCTGCGGGCAGTGAAGATTCCTGGCGTCGAGTTGTTCGTCGAGCCGGTCAAGGAACACCGTTTCGTGGTCGTGTTTCGCGGCGATGGGTTGGGAGGCGACGTGCACGATACCGACCCGCAGGCTACCGGCGTGCCGCCACTTGATCCCAAGGCGGCCAATGCCGCCAGCCAGCGCACGGCCGAGGTGGCGGCCGAGTTCGTGCGGCAGGGTCAAAAGATCCTGGCTGGCCAGAAGCGGGCCAACGGCCTGACGCTGCGCGGATTTTCGGCCCGCCCCGACCTGCCCACTTACCAGGAAGTCTACGGACTCAAGGCCGCGGCTATCGCCGTCTATCCGATGTACAAAGGCTTGGCGCGGCTGGTAGGCATGCAGATTGTCGGCAACGCCCAGACGCTATCCGAGCAGATTGACGTTCTATCGGCCGAGTGGAGCAATTTCGATTTTTTCTTCCTACACTTCAAATACACCGACTCCACTGGCGAAGACGGCAATTTCGACGCCAAGGTGAAACGCATCGAAGAGCTGGACGCCGTCATTCCGCGAATCATGGCGCTAGGGCCCACAGTGCTCATCGTCACCGGCGACCACAGCACGCCCAGCCTGTTGCGAAGCCACAGTTGGCATCCCGTGCCGACCGTGCTCGTGTCAAGCGTTTGCCGCACCGACCGCTGCACGTCGTTTGGCGAGAACGAAGCGATCCACGGCGGACTAGGGCTGTTCGAAGCCAAGTACCTGATGCCGATCGCGCTGGCGAATGCGGGTCGGTTGGGCAAGTACGGGGCGTAGGAATTGTACCCCTACGCACAAGCGAGGGATTCTTCGCTCCGCACGCCATAGGCGTGAAACAAGTCAGCCCAGGGCATCGCCCTGTGGTTCGAATCGCCCGAGCGATTGCGCAGCCCTGTAAGGGCGCAACAATGACGTGCCCTCGCGCGCGAAGGTACTGCGGTTGACAATCGCCACTGGGATTCTGACTGTGCCGCCCTGACAGGGCTTAAGAGGATTGTATTGTTCACGAACTCCCAGGGCGTTGCCCCGGGCTGACTTGTTTGACGCTTTCAGCGTCTAAAACGTCAGCGCACCAACCTCGCATTCAGCCAGTCAGCATGGTCCAACTCGTCGCCGTGGTCGGCGAAATCAACCAAGAGGCTGATGCGTTTGGCGCCGGCCAGGTCGACCGAGATCGGCACGGGTGGATCGCCGCCGCGAACGGTTTCCGATTTGGCCGCTTCAATCAATTTTCCGCTGCCGTCGTTGACAAACACTCGAAACACGACGCTGCCGCGGTCACCGCATTCGGCGTCGAGGGCCACTTCGGACTCGAAGCGACGAAAAGGCTTGTCCAGTTCGTAGGTCACCCGCGCGGGGCTGTGCATGCCGAGCCCCTTGGCAAATACATGTCCGCCCGCCCGCAATGTCCGGCCCAGCACGCTGCGATCGGTCTTCAAGGGCCAGCCAAGCTGTAAGTACGGCAGGTGCCGGTAGCTGGCGGGCATGAGGTCCGAAAGATAAATCGTTCGTCCGCCTAGCGTCTGCACGGCCACGATCGAATCGATCTGCGCGCTGATGTCCGCGCCTTCGGCCAGTTTCAGTTGCATCGAGCTGGCCTGGCTCACAAGCGCGACAGCGGTCACTCGGCTGCCGTCAAAAAACCCAACGAGCGCGCGCAGCCCGCTATTTCTTTGCTTTTCGACCAGCAGGGGATTGAATATGACCGCCGAAAGCTGGCCAATGTCGACGTCGATTTTACCGCTTTCAATTTGTAGCCGCAGGATGGCCGGCGTCAACTCGGCCACGGTGCCGGTCAATTCATCGCCGTTGTCCAACAGCACGCGGTCGTTATGGCCGGCCGACGAGGTGACCCGCGCGACGAATTGGTCGAGCTTGGCGGGGTCCAGCGGAGGATGAAAGATGACGCCTGAGACGAGCTTGATCGGCAGATCAATTTTGCCAAACAGTCGGGCATCGGCACGCAACCGCTCGTTGTCCAACTGCGCGCTAGTGGCCACAATGACGCCACCGTCGGCCATAATAATATGCACACCGCGAGCGGGCTCGACGAAACCACCCCACATCACCAGGTCGCCCAGCACGACCTCACGGATTTGGCCGGCCACGTCGAAGCGAAGCTGCCACGCGGGCGGAACATCGACGGCGACCAGCCGCCCTTGAAACGGCTCACCATCGGCCAGGATCGCCGTGGGAAGCGACTCTTTGTCCGCGGCAATTGCGATCGCGGCGGCCAAACAACCCACCGCCAGCGACAGACTAAAAGCGATTCGTCGCATAAATCTAACGCTGGAAGATCGGCAGGTAATTATTGGGCATTTGCAGGATCAGGCAGGCCATTGCGGTGCCGTATTCCGTGCAGATAGAGTCATTCCACGTGCCATCGTCGGCCTGGCGAGCGATGAGCGCATCGCGAACGGCTGGGTACCACTTACTCCAGTGCTCGCCGCCGGCGTGCCACATGGCCTGCACGGCGTAGTAGTGCCCGTAGAAGTAATGGCTCTCATTGTGCCCCTCGCCCATTTGAGGCATGAAGGTCATGAGATAGTCCAGACCCTTCTTCAATTCAGGGCTGTCGTAGATGCCGGCGCTGTACAAGGCGACAACGCCAGCGGCCGAGCGTGGAAACTGGCTCTGGCCGCCTTGGATCATGTACATGAAGCCGCCATCGCCATTCTGGCTGCGCTTGACATACTCGGTGCAGCGGTCGATCGTTTCGCGCGGCACGAACAGGCCCGCGTTGCGCGCCGCGCGCAAGGCCATGACCTGGCAGATGGTCACCGAGATATCGGCGTCGGCGCGCACCGGCTGATAGCGCCAGCCTCCTTCGTTGTTCTGGGTGTTGACGATCAGGTGGACCGCTTTGGTGACTTTTTCGCGCAGGTCGGCGCGCATCGTCATCCCGTAACATTCGGCCAGAAACAGCGTGGCGAAGCCGTGGCCGTACATCGGGCCGTGGCTGCTGGCATTGGGGACGTTGATGAAGCCGCTCTCTTGCGTGTTGGCCAGGATGAAGTCGATGCACTTTTCGACGTTGCGGCCGTAGGGCCCCCGGCCCGGCGTGCTGCCGCCCGACATGAATGCCATGCCCGACAGGGCGCAGATGGCCACGTTGCGGCTGTAACCTCCGGAGCGGAACGAGCCGTCCTCGTCCTGTCGCTGGGCCAGCACATCGAGGCCGCGCTCGATCGCCCGAGCGGTCGGAGCCGTGATCAGCTCGGAAGCCGATTTCTCCGGGTCCTTCGGCTGGGCCAGGGCGTGGCTTCCGATGCAAGCGAGCACCGTTGCCGCGGCGATCAGTCTCGACGATAGCGCTAGCCGCCACATGCAGTCAGGCATGACACACCTCCTGGCGATCACTTTGAGCTCGATTCCTCCGCCAGCCGCTGGTAGTAGCGCTCGATCATCAATTCGTATTGCGGCAGAAATCGCTCGGGCGAGTTTTGCAGCATCTGCTCGCGGGCGCGCGGAGGCAGGTTGCCCCACGAATCCTTCATCAGTCCCTTCATCAACTCCGGATCGGGCCGCGCGTCCTCGGCCTTGCCCAGACGGTTGGTGCTGTCCTGGGCCGGCTTGCTCGAATTTTGTTGGGAATTGGCTGGGGAGCCCGGCTTCGATTGCTTGACACTCTGCCGCTTGGCCGACGACGGCTGCTTCTTATTTTTTGAGGCAGCCTGTTGCGCGGCGCTCTGCGCCTCGGCCTGCTCGATGAGCTTCGCCAGGTCTTCGACGATGCGCCGCTGCAACTCTTCGGCATGCGCTCGATTTGTTGATTTGGGAATCAGCTCTTCGACGGTCCGCATGTCCTGGCTGACGTGCACCAACGGATCGACCTGCTCGTCCTCCATGGGTATTCCGATGTCCTCGCCGCCGACCTGGGATTTCGACTTGGGCTTGTCGCCATCGCCCGGTTTGGTCCCTTCGGCCTTTGGCTTGCCAGCCGGACGCTTCAAGTCACCCGCTCCTTCCAACAGCTCATTGTCCAGATCGTCCAATAGCGCATCGTCCAGGTTGCCGCCTTTTACTTTGGGTTTGATCTTTTCCGTCTTCGCGTCATCTCGCTGCTTCTCTTGCGACTGATCATTCTGGACAGCAATGGCGAGACTGGCGCTCAGAGGAACGGCGGCTGGGATCGCCACAGCGGCGAGCAACCATATCGCACGTCCAAGCATGCTCACGCCAGCGTGAGCATGGCAATCGGGAGGCGAAGACTTCGAAACCTTGGCTTGCATCAGGAAGGCTCCTTCGCGCCGGGTTGTGGCGCTTCGTCGATGAGCGGGTCGTCACGGCGGACGTCGGGCAGTTTTTCTGGGTCGTCCTCGGGATTGGATTCCGGCGGTGCCGCCAGTTTTAGCGCCAAATCGGCCAGCTTTCCTTGTTCTTCGGCCACTTGTGCTAATTCCTTGCCGGCAACCGTCGAGTCATCGCCGCCAGCGAGTGTGTGAAATCGTCCGTTGAGATCCTCTTGCAGAATCTTGATCAGCTTCAACTGTGCAAGAACATAGTTGCCGTCGTTTCGCCCGCCGCCGCTGCCTCCGCCGCCTCCACCTCCTTCACCCCCCTGCCCGTCGGCCTTCGGCTTGTTCTCGAATGCCACGAGCAATTGGGCCAGTCGCAGTCGGGCAGTCTCTTGCGCTTCCTGTGTCGGTGTATCGGTCCGCTGGTCCTCCAGCAATCGAGCCGCGCGTTGCATTGGATCACAGGCGCGCCGTAGGGCCAGGGCGATGACCTCGGTGACCGCGAGTTTTTCGGCCAGCGAGTCGGTTTCAGTCTCGATCGTCTTCTGGCCGCGCGCCAATTCGTGAACCGAGCTGGCTTGCGAGCGCGTCAATCGCCCTTCAGCGGTGCGGAGCTTTTGCAAACGCTCGGTTTCGGCGATCAGCTTCTTCTGACGGTCGTGCAGACTCTTGAGCGAATCTTCGAGCTTGGCCATTTGTTCGCGAGCCAGGTCTTCCTCGGCCGCTTTGCGACGCTCGGCCAGTTGTTGTTGGGCTTCCTCCAGGTCCTTCTCGGCTTTCTCGGCCTGCTCGCCGGCCGCTGCGGCGTCGCCTTGCTGGCCAGAACTTCCGGCCTGGCCCATCTTGTTGGCTGCACCTGCGGCAGTGCGGCCGGCCGCTTCGGCTTGCAGGCGTTCCAACTTCCGCGCCAAGCGAGCGACTTCTTCCTGCAACTGTTTCTCCTGCTGCGCAAGCCGCTCGAGTTGCCGCTTGTTTTCCGACGAATCGGGCTTGGCCGCCGCGGCGGCGATCTGCTTTCGCAATCCGCCTTGTTGCGTTCGCAATCGTTCCAACTCTCGCTCGGCCTCGCGCAGTTGCTTTACCAGTCGGGTCAGTTCCTGCTCGCGGCGGTTCGATAAGATCGAAGCCAGGTCTTCAAGGTCCTTGACGATTTTGGCCTGCTGCTGCTGGGCCTGCCCAAGCTGGTTGTTCTCCAGCCGGCCGCTGGCCTGACGCATCTGCCCGCTAATGGCCCGCTCTTGGGCATGGTGCAAGCCGTCGGCGATCGTGGCGGACGACAGCGGATCGGACTGTTTGATGTCTCCGCTCATCTGGCCCATCTGTTGTTGGGTTTTTTCCAAGCGGCGGCTCAAATCACCTTCCAAGTTCGCGAGCTTCCGGAGGTCGGCCTGCTGCTGGGCATCCAGATCTTTAAGGTCGCGGCCCAGCGTTTTCTGTCCGATCTGGCTGGTGGCGCGCGAAATCTCCTCCTGGTCGCGCTGAAGCTGTGCGACCTCGCGCGCGAAGCGGCGGTAGTTGTCCCACTGGCCCAAGTCCGTCAGCATGTTCTCCAACGAGGCAATGACCTGGTCCTGATTCTGGCCGACGGCCGACAGCGATTCTTTGACACTTGGGTCGGATACGTTCTGCGGCGGTGCACCGTCGCGACTTGTCGCGGCTGCGGTCTGTGCGGCCTTGATCGCGCTGGTCAGCTCGCGCTCGATTGTGGGCAGGTGCTCATGAGCCAGCCGTTCGAGCTCCTGCAAAATTGCGTTCATGTGCCGCTCGACGTCGGGACTGTCGACGCGGTTGCTTGCCAGGTCGGCCAAAAAGTCGGCGATCTGCGCCGGGATGCCTTCATTCGGGCTGGTCAGCGTGCGAGTCACCTGACGCTGGTTGAGATCAGTAGCCTGCGCGTTGTCGATATCCTGCGTCGTCAACTGTCCAACCTGGTCGATCTGGATTTCTAATAATTTTGTGCCGGCCCGGGCATCTTGTTCGAGCTTCAACACGCGCTGCAGTTCGCCGAGAATCAAAGTCTGCCGCTGTGCGAGTCGATCCTCCAGCTCTGACTTCGTGATGATGTTCAACGTTCGCGGCGTGCTTTTACCGCTCTGGGGCAGGTAGTCAGCGGCGGTGGCCCAGAACGTGATTCGTGATCCACTCTTGATGTTCAAGTCCGCCAATGGCCAGCGATGCTCGATAACGCGGCTTTCCCCAAGCTGTCCAGAGGCCAAGGCGATCGGCTGTGCCGCCGCAACCTGGGGGCCCTGATATAACGGCACGGTGAAATCCTCGACGTCCGTGCGGTCAGATCGACTGAAGTGCAAGGCCACGTCGTGGATCACCAGGTCGTCCTTGGCAACGACCTTGATCGAAACCTCGCCATCGGGCGTAACGAACAGATTGGCCACCGGCTGCTCGATCGTAACGCTCGGCGCCAGGTCGGCGACGGCGCGAATATCCCACTGATCCTCGGCGCCCCCCTCCAGGCCTTCACTATCTTGCAGCAAGACCCAATATGGTCCGGACTTGTCGATGACCATCGGTTCGCTCGCGTCGGCGGCCAGCGAGAATTTGTACCCGTCGGCAGCCACGGCCGCGGCCAGCGTGGGACCGTTTTCCTGGTGAACTTCCGCTCGGCGCAGTTTTTTCGTCGAGCTGCCGGCCAGCTCAACCTTCGTGCCGCGCAGCGCGTGAATGCTTTTTTCACTGTTCGCGACGGCCATTCCGCTGTAGGCGGGTGGATGCAGGGTCACACGCAACGATTCGAGGCGCGGCGGCTCGACGACCTCCAAACGAAGCCACTCCATCGAGTCGTCGTCGCCGCCGGAGGCGCGGTACCAGAACGGCCTGCTCACGCTCTCTTTGCGAGCGACGCGCAGGCCGGCCAGGTTGTGCATGGGCTCAATTTCTTCCTCGCCTCCGACTGCTGGGTCTTCGTAGCGGTAGTAAATGCGAGCGTCGTCCGGCACGCGATGCGCCGCGTCGGCGATCAGCTCAACTTCGAACGTCTGACCGGCGGCCAGACGCGACGGCGATTGTTTGAACTCGACGCGGTAAAAACGCGGCCAGGCATCATTGCCAAATGGCTGTGCCAGACGCATCAGTGCCAATCGCGCATTCCCTGGCGCGGCAAGCACCAGCGAGATTGCCACTAGCGCCGTAACACCTCCGACCGCCAACGCGCGCCGAGTCGGCCGCCGCTCGAACACCTCCGACAGATCGAGATTCTGAACGTCGGAGGCGGTTTCCAGAATGAGTGCCCGCCGCAGCGTCGCCGATCCGGCGCCGGCATCGGACTCTCCCTGCTTGAGGAACTGCACGCTGCTGGCCAGCCGATCGCGCAGCACCGGAAAACGCCGCTCGATCTGCAGTGCCAGTTGCACGTCGCTCAGCTTGCGCCCGAGGCCGACTATCCAGAATCGGTAAGCGGCCCACGCCGAGACCAAGACCGCCGTGGCACTGGCCATGAAGCGAATGCCGCGGTCGGCGAAGCGAATCCAGTAATCGGCCAGTCCCAGCAGCACAACACAGGCCGTGATCGCGGCGATGGTCCAACCCAGCGCATAGAAAGCCAACAGCCGGCGGGCGCGGCTGCGCACCTGGCCGATTTTCAGTTCCAGCGGATGGGCCATCGTCGTTTCCTTTCGCGGCGGATCCGTCCTTGTGCGCGTGGCGCGCCGGGCTTGTGGGGCGGGTGCGGGCAGTCCCTCGGCGGCGACAAGTTGTCGCTTAATTATAACATTCCCTTGCGTTTACGTAGAATCCATTCCGACACGATCAGACCCACCATTGCCAGCAACAGCCACCACTGGTTCCACAACACCTCCGGGGGCAGCGTCTCGATTGGCACCTGATGTCCGGGAGGCAGGTCGCCTGGCAAGCGGTCGACGTCGCTGATGCGGTAGAACCTGCCACGCGTTTCCTCGGCGGCTCGACGCAACTCGTCGGCATCCATCTGCACCCGTTCCAATTCACCCGGCGGAGCCGTGACCAGAAAATCGGCCGAGGGACTCTTGCCCGGCACGTTTGGCGAAGCGACCCAGGCGTGATAGCGTCCGTCCATGGCATCGCTGAACGTGGCTTCGAAAACGCCGCGCGTCGCCGTGCTGCGCCCGAGCTTGATCCGCTGGCTCTTTTGACCGTCGCGCTCCAGGACCACCTCGACGGTGTCGTCTTGAGGCGGCGCCTGGCGCTCGTCGATAAATCGAACGCGCAGCCGCACCGGCTCGCCGCGCCGATATTCGCGACGATCGGCCGAGAGCTCGACCGCCTGATCTTTGCCCAGCAGCTTCGAACGGCTCAGATAGCGCACCGCTTGGACCCAATAGCGGGCGAACAGCACGTCGCCCACGCGATACCGCCAGCGCCAGGTGTCGTCGGTGGCGTGAAACAGGATCTTGCCGGCCCCGACGTACTGCGTGATGAATACGGGCATCGGACGGCCGTCGCTCGCCAGGCGCGTCACGTCCTCGGCCAACACGCGCGCGGCGGGTTTGACTTGCCGCGACTCCAGCATCCAGTACAAGGGGGGCAGGTCGCGCCAGATGCGCTCGGTCTCGGCGGGCGTGTCGCCCAATTGCATTTGCGGGCTCGCCATTCCCAGTTCGGTGGGCTGCAGCACGAAGCCCGCCTCGGGCCCCTGAGCCGGATCAGACGGAACGACCGAGCCCAGATCGATAGGAAACAGCGACTCGAGCGGCGTGTTGCGATAAGCCGTGGGCGTGAACTTTGGCCCGGCGATGAAGGCCACGCCGCCCCCCTTCTTTTCCACGAAGTCGTGAAGGTTGGCCAGCACGCTGGCGCTTAGATATTGAGGGTTAACGTCGCCAAAGATCACAACGTCGTAGAGAAACAATTCCTCGCGCCGCACCGGAAACACACGCAGCGCCGTCTCGTCCAGCTCCGCATACTCCAGGTCCGCGTCTTGCAATACGGTTTTCAGTTGAATCGTATTGTCGCGCTGAAGCATGTTCTTGAGGTAGCGAAACTCGTAGTTCGGATAGGCTTGTACCAACAGCACACGAATTTGTTCCTTGCGAACGCTTACCAGCCGCTCCTGGCGATTGTTCTCGACCTGGGCCTCGTCACTCAAATGCTCGACCTCGACGACGTATTGAAATTCGCCGACCCGAGTGGGTCGATATGGCAGATGCAGCCGTTGCGGCTTTCCGTCCTCGTCGATCTTGACTTTCATCTGCGCCAGCACAGCCGGATTGTCCTTTTCGCGAAGCACCACGTCGACCGTGCGCCCGGCGAAGCCGTGCGGCGTGAGCTTGTACTCGAAGTTGATCACGTCGTCGACAAACACGACCTCGTCAACCAGCAGGTCGGCCAGCTCCAGGTCGCGCAGCGGTTCTTCGCTACCGAGCCCGACGGCAAAAATGGGCACGCCCTTGCGGCGAGCGTAGCGTGCGGCGTCGCCGAGGTTCTCACCCTCGGTGTTGATGCCGTCGGTCAGATAAATGATCGCTGCCGGCGGTGTGCCGCGCAGGTCGCCCAGCACCTGGCGCAGTCCGCCACCGAGCCTGCTGTTCTCGCCGAGGGGTTCCAATTTGCCGACCGACTCGCGCA
>CAZUPX010000300.1:0-4098 GCA_964622155.1 uncultured Planctomycetaceae bacterium
GGTCACCAGCGGCTCGATCGTGATCTGGGAGTTGATTTTTCGCAGCTTCGCGGCGGCGGCAATGGCCTTGGGCAGACCGGCGGCCACGTCGTCTTCGTCGAAGAGCACCTGCCGCTGCAGGTTGTTGGTCTCCAGAAAATCGCGGTCCACGATCCGCAGAAAACCGACGCCACTGCGGGCCAGCGTGTTGGCGATCACAGAACCCAGCGCCCCGCAGCCGCAGACCAGGACGCGGCCGGCCAGCAACCGCCGCTGCCCTTCCTCGCCGATGGGCGCATAGCGCATCTGGCGCACGTAACGATCGAGAGGGGTCGTGGTGGGCTCGTTGGATTGTTGTTGATTCATACGATGTAGCCCGCCAGGTCGTGTGGCGCCAGGTCACGCTGCAGGTGGTCGCACGCGGCTCTTGCCTCGGCAATCGACGAAAATGGTCTATCGGCGACTTGGCTCACGATCGTCGGCAGCGGACTATCCGTAATCTCAGGAATTCGCTTGTCACCCGCGGTCACTTCGCAAAGCGCAATTTGGGCCCAGGGGGGCGTCGCCCATGCCTGGTGCGGGTCAATCTTGGCGGCCAACAACAGGTTATGGGCCAGACCGTCCAAATCGACGGTCGTGTCGGTGGGCAACACCACCATCGCCACGGCCGGCCAACGCGCCAAACGTCGAATTTCATCCAGGTCGTGCGCGTCGAGTTCGGCGACCACCAGCACGCCGATGCGACTCGCTTGCGCACACAATGTGTCGTCGGGCCTGCGCACGACCATGACCACGTCACTGGCGTGCCAGCCGGTCAAGGGCACCGACGACAACTCATTGCGGCGCACGCCGCGCAGCACCCAACGTTTGCCATGATAAAACAATTTTCTGTCCACCGCGCCCAGCGCACGAAAGCCGAATAAGCGATCCGTCGTAGCCAGCACGTCGCCGCCGCTGCGCAACTGCACGCTGGCCTGGTAGAGGTGCGGCATTTCAGGAGTCCAGAAGCATGGCTCGGGCACCACGGCTTCGGCCAAAAGCGAGTTGCCGGGCCCTCGATCTGCCAGGGCGAAGCGAGCCGGCAGCGTTTCGGCATAGACGCACGAGGGGCCGGTCAAGTTGCCGTTCAATGCAGCGCCGCGAGCGTCGAAATATCGCAATCGAGCGTAGCAGCGCGCCAGCGCGTCGGACGTTTCTCCAAAGAACAGCTCGAGCCGGTCGTCGAATTCTTCAGATGTATCCACGGACGAGTCACTCTCCTTCGCTGGTTGAGACGAGCTGCTCTCGGGTGGCCCGCTGATCGTCGGCCAATGCCTGCGCCAAGAACCGGCCGGTGAACGAGTCTTTGTTTTGGGCGATTGCTTCGGGTGTGCCAGTCGCCACGATCCGGCCCCCTTCATCGGCGGCTCCTGGGCCCAGGTCGATGATGTAGTCGGCGGCCTTCATCAATTGCAGGTTGTGCTCGACAACGATCAGCGAGTGCCCCACGTTGACCAGCGCCTCGAAGCAATCGACCAGTTGAACCACGTCCTGAAAGTGCAGGCCCGTGGTCGGCTCGTCGAGGATGAACAGCGACCGGCCTCGGCGTTTGGTGGACATGTACGCCGCCAGCTTGAGGCGCTGGGCCTCTCCGCCCGAGAGCGTGTTCGCCGGCTGCCCCAATCGCAAATAATCGAGGCCAACGTCGATTAACCGCTTCAGACGTGCCTGTGTTTTGATTTGCCCGCGAAAAAACGTGAAGGCCTCGCGTACGGTCATATCGAGAACATCGGCGATACTTCGGCCGCGATACTTGATGTCCAGAATGTCCTTGCGGTATCGCTTGCCGCCGCATTGGCTGCATTTCATGTAGACGTCGGCAAGGAATTGCATGTCGATGGCGATGAATCCGTCCCCTTCGCACGCGCTGCATCGCCCCCCATCGACATTGAAGCTGAAATGGGCCGCATCGTAGTTGCGAGTCCGAGCTTCAATGGTCTCGGCGAACACGGCGCGAATCTCGTCGAACGCCTTGATGTAGGTGACCGGGTTGGAACGAGGAGAGCGGCCGATCGGACTCTGATCGACAAGGATCACATCGTCCAACTGTCCGTCGCCGAATACGTCGTCGTACGGCAGCGGCTTAGGGGCGTCTTTCCGCATCCGCCGGCAGAGCGCCGGATACAGCGTGTCTTGCACCAGCGTGCTCTTGCCTGACCCGCTGACACCGGTCACGAGGCACAGTATGCCCAGCGGCAATTCGACCGTCACATTCTGCAAGTTGTAGCCGCGAGCGCCGGCCAGACGAATCCAGCCATGGTTGGGCGGGCGGCGTCGGCCGCTGGCGGCGATTCCACGACGGCCGGACAGGTAGTCGCCGGTCGTGCTGCGCGGACTGACGAGCATCTCGAGGGGAGTACCTTGAAACACAACCTCGCCGCCTCGCTCTCCGGCGCCAGGCCCAATCTCGATGACCTGATCGGCGGCGCGGATCATCGATTCTTCGTGCTCCACGACGATGACCGAATTGCCACGGTCGCGCAAGCCGCGCACGGAGTCGGTGAGCCGGTCGACATCGCGCGGGTGCAGCCCGACCGAGGGCTCGTCCAGCACGTAGAGCATGTTGACCAAACTTGAGCTTAATGCTCCGGTCAGTGCCACGCGCTGCGCTTCGCCGCCGCTAAGGGTGCGCAGCAGGCGATCGAGCGTGAGGTAGCCCAGGCCCACGTCGACCAGGTACTTGAGGCGATTCTGCGCCTGTTCGAGCATGAACCGCGCCACCTTTCTCTCCCAGGCGGGCAGTTCGAGAGTTCGAACGAAGGCCAGCGTGTCTTGGATTTTCATGCCCGACAGTTCGGCGATATTCTTGCCGCCAACGCGCGTGGCCAATGCTTCGCGTCGCAGACGGCTTCCTCCGCACTGGGGGCAGGGGCGAGCGCTCCGCCAGCGACTGAGGAAGACTCGCAAATGCATCTTGTACTTCCGCCGCTCGAGCCAGGCGAAAAACCCGACTAACCCCCCGAACTTTCGTTCGGGTACGCCTTCGATTACCAACCGCCGCTCGTGGTCGCTCAGCTCGCGGTAGGGAACCTCGACCCGGAGGTTGTAATCCGGCGCCAAGGCTAGCAGTTCTTCCAGTTCGTGGGTGTAGGCCGGGGAATTCCACGGGGCGACCGCGCCTTCCTTCAGGCTTTTGTTCGCGTCCGGGACGACCAGGTCCATGTCGAGGTCGATCAAGTTGCCGAATCCCTGGCACTCGGGGCACGCACCGAGCGGGCTATTAAAGCTATAAAATCGTGGCTCGAGTGCCGGATAGTCGAGATTGCAATTGGCACACCTCCGCTCGGTCGAAAAGGCCGCTTCGAGCCACGCTGCCCCGTCTAGCTCGCGCGAAATGGCGCCCGGCAGCACGCTGGCGGCGGCATCACTTGCCTCGATAAGCACATGGACCTTGCCTTGACCCTTGGCCAGCGCGGTTTCCAGCGAATCACGAATGCGCTGGGGAGTCGGGCTGCCGGCGGCCAGACGGTCGACAACGACCAGTACGCCTCTGGCGGCTTCAGCCTCAAGCGCGTCGGACCAGGGCTGTGAGTCCAAATTAACGAGCCGGCCGCCAATCACCACGCGGACGAAGCCCTCCTCTTGAAAGGTCGGCCAGAGGGCTCGCTGTTCGCTGCGGCTGGTGTCGACGTGGAATGCGACGAGGTATCGAGCGCCCGAAGGAAGTTGCTCCAGCAGGTCGCTGATGGTTTGTGGCGTGTGCCGGTGCACTTCGTGGCCACACTGCCAGCAAAACACGTGGCCGATCTTGGCAAACAATAGCCGCAGGTAGTCGCTGGTCTCGGTCGTGGTGCCGACGGTGGAGCGGCTGGAGCGGCTGGCGTTTTTGTGCGTTACAGCGATGGCTGGCGGAATACCCTCGATCCGCTCGGCGGTCGGCTTCTCAAGGCGCTCCAAAAACTGCCGCGTGTAGGCCGAGAAGCTGTCGATGTACCGCCGCTGGCCTTCGGCGTAAAGGGTATCGAGCGCCAGGCTGGTCTTGCCGCTACCGCTTAATCCGCACAGCACAACGAGTTTGTGGTGCGGGATATCCAGGTCGATCTGTTTCAGGTTGTGAACCGCGACGCCGCGGAGCCTGAT
>CAZUPX010000301.1:0-1669 GCA_964622155.1 uncultured Planctomycetaceae bacterium
CGTCGACGGCGAAGCGCTGTTGATGAACATGAAGGACCTGGCCGTAAGCTCCGGCAGCGCGTGTACCAGCGCCAATCCCGAGCCGAGCCACGTACTGCGGGCATTGGGACTGTCCGACGATGCAGTCCGCAGCAGCCTGCGATTTGGGCTGGGCCGGTTCAACACGGCCGAGGAAGTCGAATTTGCCGTTGACGCCGTCAGCCGCGTGGTCGACAAACTGCGAAAACTCAGCAGCCTGGCGTGAATCGCGTGATCTACTCGAATGGCCGACGGAGTCATCGTGGCATAAAGCGACAATTTCTGCAAAAATACGGTCAATCCGGCTTTTCTCCAGTCGGTTGATCGTATAATTTACATAGTCTGAGGTGTGAAAAGTCGACTCCCCGTGAGTCTGTCAAAGACCATATTCCAATCTGGAGCACGGCAAGACATGGCCATTACTTTGTCCGAACGGGCCGCCACCGAGGTCAAGAAAGTTATCGCCGATCAGAAGCAGGCGGGCGAGACGATGCTGCGGGTTCGCGTCGTCGGCGGAGGTTGCAGCGGTTTCAGCTACGACCTGCGGTTCGACAACACGTTCGATGAGAAGCTCGACTCGAAGTACAACTATCACGATGTGACGGTGGTGGTCGACAAGAAGAGCGCGCTGTATCTCGACGGCACGACCGTCGATTTCTACGACGGCATCGAGAAGCGCGGCTTCACGTTCGACAATCCCAACGCCGTGAAGAGTTGCGGCTGTGGTAGTTCCTTCCAGGCGTAATCGCCGTAGCAGTAACGGCGTGAAAAATCATTTAATCCTAGGGACCGCGGTCCCTGGGATTTTTTTTCGCGCTACTGCCCCAACAGCGCCTCAAGCGCGTTGGCATGGTCGAACATGGCCTGCACGTCATGCGCAACATCCGGAGCTTCGACCAGGCGCCAATTGATCGGCCAGCCGTTTTTCTCGGCTAATTCCGCCGCCAGGCGGAAGCAATTCTGCCCGCGCTCGTATCGCGAGGCGCCTTGCTTCATGGCCGTTGCCGTTTTCGACAGATTAACGTCGCCGAGATCGGCAGTACCCAAATAAACCGTGATCGGCTGGGCCAGATATCGGCGTAATGCCGCGTCATCGGAGAGCGCTTCGGGCAGATTGCCAAACCCGTGCGGAAACGGCAGGTCGCGCGTCGGGAACAAATGCGTGCCGGGGTTGGCCATCACGATCCGCCGGCTACCGCTAACGGTCAACGCCGCCAATCGCGTCAGGAATTGTCCGCCGGCCGAGTGGCCGATCAAGTAGTAGGGCAGTTTGGGATTGCCTGTTCGCTGGCGAATCGCGTCGGCCAGTTTCCCGACGAGTGAAATCGTCCAAGTTTCGGCCGGCTGAAGCTCACCGGCCTTGAACACCCCGCCGAGTTGATACGCCTCGATGGGAAAGCGTGCCAGGTCAAACAGCGGCGCGGCGACGATCGCACCCATGCGGTCGGCAAGGCCTCGCGCCTTGTCGCGATACTCGTCGGCGTTTCGTTGCATCCCATGACACACCACGACCAGTGGTCCGTCGCGGTAGGCTTCGGGCATGTAGGTGAACACCTGGATTTCGTACGGCCCAGATTGGATCGCGATTTGTCCGCTGCCCGATGGGATTGCAGTATCGGCGGCGCGACTATTTTGAGGCGAAACCAGCAAA
>CAZUPX010000302.1:0-7119 GCA_964622155.1 uncultured Planctomycetaceae bacterium
CTGAACATGCGCGAGCCGTCGGCATACTCGAATTCGACGGCGTGATGGTCGAATGTTTCGCCGTTGTCCTTACCCTTGCGCACCTGGCAACCGCCCATGCCGTTAGCTTTCACGGGATGTCCGTTCTTCAGCCAGTTGCCAACGTCCATATTGTGAATGTGCTGTTCGACGATGTGATCGCCGCAAATCCAGGTGAAGTAGTACCAATTGCGCATCTGGTACTCCATTTCCGTCAGCTTACGGCCGTAGCTGCGGTCCAGATCCTCGCGCTTGCGTTGCCACGGGGTCGAGCCATTCCAATAGACACGCGTCGCGACGATGTCGCCGATGGCGCCGTCTTGCAGACGCTTGATGGTTTCCAGGTAGATATTCTGGTGCCGTCGTTGCAAGCCGACGCCGACGCCAAGGCTCTTTTTCTTGGCCTCCTCGGCGGCAGCCAGAACACGGCGCACGCCGGGAGCATCGGTCGCCACCGGTTTCTCCATAAACACGTGCTTGCCGGCCTTGACCGCGGCCTCGAAGTGAATCGGCCGAAAGCCCGGCGGAGTGGCCAGAATCACCAGGTCGGGTCCGGTAGCCAGCGCCTTTTGATAGGCGTCCAAACCGACGAAACGCCGGTCTTTCGGCACGTCGATCCGGTCCTTGACGCCCTCTTGCGACGATAGCTCCTTGAGGCTGCCTTCCAGCCGATCTTCGAACGCGTCGGCCATGGCCACGAGCTTGACCTTTCCGTTGGTCGACAGCGCCTGCTTGGCCGCTCCCGATCCACGGCCACCGCAGCCGATCAAGGCGATCTTGATTTCATCATCACCAGCAGCGTGCGCGCTACGGGCGATCGACAGGCTGCTGGCAAACGCGGTACCCACAATCGCGGCCGTCGAACCGCGCAAGAATTCGCGGCGCGAGGCGCGGCCCGGCTTGGACGAGTCGAATGGCAATCGATCGGTCATGTCAGTTACTCCGTGGGCAGAGGGTTGCTGTACGAATCGTCCGACACGTCCTAGCGCATCGGCCGCGCTATTCCTTGACTCCGGCGTCCCAAATCTTTGTTTTTTCCTCAGCCGCCGGCTCGTGCAGCGGACGGACAACGCGAAAACCCAGAAACAGCGCGTCAGTAAAATACCAAATGCTCTGCGGCAGTTGCGGGTCTTGCTGCTTCCAATCCTTACTCGATCCGCGCCGCACCGCGCTTCGCAACGCGGCGGGGTCGTCGTCCCATGATCCGCCGCGAACGGCAAGCGGATAGACCTTGGTCGCGACTGGCCAGGCGTTCTTGCTCAGCTTGCCGGCAAACCGGCCGTAATAGTCTGGAATATACTGGCCGAGCGTCCATTCGGCCACATTCCCGTGCATATCGTAGAGCCCCCAGGGATTGGGCTTCTTCGTACCGACCTTGTGATAGGCATCTTCACTGTTGTCAAAGTACCACGCGTAGTCGCCTAATTGCGCCGAGTCGTCGCCGAACGAGTAAGCCGTCGTCGTGCCGGCCCGGCAGGCGTATTCCCATTCCGCCTCGGTGGGCAGCCGATAGTAGCGGCCCGTCTTCTGGCTCAGCCACTGACAGTACGTCTTGGCAGCCAATTGTGTCATGCAGATAGCGGGAAAACCCTCCTTGCCCATGCCGAACGTCATGTCGGTGTAGGGCTTGGTGGGGCGGGTGACCGCGTCGGCCAGTTTTTCTGTCTCAGTCGGCGCGACCTTGTTCAATTCACGGCGCTGGATGTCGAGATTGAACATCCAGATTTCGTACTCGTTCCAAGTCACTTCGTGTTTGCCCATCCAAAACGGCTCGATTTCGACCTCATATTGCGGTCCTTCGTCGTCGTTGCGATCGGCTTCCGAGTCGGGGCTGCCCATTGTGAACTTCCCGCCTGGAATCGGCACCATGTCGAACGTGATGTCGCCGTTGGCGATGACGTCGGTGTAGCGCTTCATCTGGGCCGCTGTCTGGGCCTGAGCGTTTTGGACATCCGTGGGTGTCTTTGGCACTGCGACGGTCGCCGTCGCGCGCCGGGGAGAGGCCGTTGCAGCGTCATCGGCCGCTCGAGCCGGCCGCGCCGACCCCCAGGCCAAAGTCGCGACCGCGGCAACCAGCAGAACGATGCGCCGCGTTTGCAAGCCGGCCGGGCGCCCGACTACGCTATGCGTAGACACAGATCCTTCGAGGTCAAACACCGCCATGAAACGATTGCCTGCTGCGTGGTGGTGGGGATGGTGTCTGGCAATCTGCCAGGCTGCGTGCGGTGGCTCAGTTGACGCGGAGTTGAAGCGATTCGAGTCCACGCAAGTCCAGATGGGCGTGCCGTTTAAACTGCTATTGTACGCGCCGGACGACACGGCTGCAAAGGGGGCGTTTGCGGCCGCTTTTGCGCGAGTTGCCGAGCTAAACCGTAGCTTGAGCGACTACGACCCCGACAGCGAGCTAAGCCGCTTGAGCCATTCGGCCCCGATGGCTCACGGCGTTGCCGTCAGCCAGCCGTTATGGCAGGTTCTCGCGCGCTCACAGGCGCTGGCCGAGAGGACTCACGGGGCGTTTGATGTGACGGTCGGACCGTATGTGCGATTGTGGCGACGGGCCCGGCGGACCCACGAAATGCCCTCCGACGAGCGCCTGGCCGAAGCGCGTGTCGCGGTCGGCTATCAGCACCTCAAGCTCGACGCAAGCGTCCACTCGGCCCAACTGCTCAAGCCGAATATGCGGCTCGACCTGGGTGGCATTGCAATCGGGTACGCCGTCGATGAAGTCTTAAAGTTGCTCAAAACGCGCGGCATCAACCGGGCGCTGGTCGATGCCAGCGGCGACATTGGCGTTGGTGATCCGCCACCAGGCAAATCGGGCTGGGTCGTGGGCATCATGCCCCTTTCGACCGAGGGGACGCCAACGCGATACGTCTCGCTGGCCAGCGCCGCGGTGACAACCACAGGCGACGTGTTTCAGCACGTCGACATCGGTGGCAAACGCTACTCGCACATTGTCGACCCGCATACCGGCCTGGGCCTGACCAACCGGCTGGGTGTGGCGGTCATCGCGGCGGATTGCATCACGGCCGACAGCCTGGATACGGCGGTTGCCGTTCTCGGGTTACAAGCTGGATTGGAGTTGATCGAGAACACGCCGGGCGTGGCGGCGTTTATTGTGCGGCCGACGGAAGGCGATCCGGAAATCTACCAGTCGCGGCGGTTCGATGCATTTGTCGTCCCGGCTCCAAACTAGGACTCGCGAACGCTGATTTTCGGATGCCGCGAAGCGCGGCCATGGTCGGAGCCAGTTCCGTTTGTCGACGGACCACTAACCCGCAAACTCCCCCAAGAGTTCCGGCAGTGCACTGGCCAGATCCGACGGCTCGTACTCGTCGAAGAAGAGGTCCTTGGTGTCCCACGCTTTCGCGCTCCATCGCGGCAGCGAAACGCGCTGGGGGTTGATCGCAACCAGCGAAGTCACGTTGTCGCCAGCACCGCCACTCGTCGCGGATCCGGCCGCGCCGGGCACGGCCTCGGCCACCACCAGTCCCTGCGGCGCGATGCCGCCGCGGGCTTGCTGCGCTGGCTGGCACAGAATACTCGCAACAAGCTCGTTGGCGTCAATCTCTGCATCCGCGGCCGTGAGGTCACCGACCGAAGTTTGCTGGCTGGATTGAGTCGCGGAAGGGGCGAACAATGAACCGCCGCTTATCACCCAGTTTTCGCTCTTGTCAAAATGCGCGTCGCCCGCGGCGGTGGCGCCATTCGGCGGCGGGAAGTAAGCGTGCGCCAGCGTCTTGCCCGCACCATCGAAGCGATGGGCAGCGATGCGTAGATCGCCAGAGTTGGGATCGTTCTGCGCAAGACCGGAATAATTGAAGGCCAGCCCGGCGTCGGCGTGCTCGAAGAAGCTGATGTGCGGGTCACTGGAAGTCGGGCCACTAACGCTGCTCCAGCGGTTCAACTCGGTGGAAAAAACCGGCTGCCACTGCCCCTGGCCGAAGGTCGCATTAAAAGTGGCGAACAAGCTGCTCGTTCCCTTGTCCATTGCCGTCCCGTCCGGAACAAAACTGTAACTCACGTCGACCCGTCCGTTCGTCGGGTTTTGGTCCAGGCGGTTCTTCCAAGGGCCGGCATCAACATTGGCATAGAGCGACCGTAGTACCGTCACCGATGAGTCGGCGAGAAAGTTCGTCTTGTCGTAGTTGGCGTTGTAGTAGGCGTACATGATCGAGGTCGGGTCGCTGCTGTGCTGCAATCCCAAGGAATGGCCGAACTCGTGCAAAGCTACCAGGTCGACTCGAATCTGCGGAGCGACGGGACTGGCCCCGGCGCGCGCCGTCTCGGCAGCCAGTTCTCCCGCGGCCAGTTCGATCGAATCGGCCCCAAAGCTGAGTGACAGCACAAGGCGGGATTCAAGCCGCTCAACAAGCAATCCTCTCCTGGTCGGTCGCCAGCTCGCCATCGATTCGCTCCTGACGGGTTTCCGAAAAAGTGACTCCCCGGTGCACGATGCCCCGAGGAGATGCATACGAAACGCAGGATTTCACCGCGGCCGCCGCAAGGTGTCATCGACAAAAAGTGACAAACAACGCGGCCCACCGCGCGCACGCGCGCTAGTGAATTTCTCATTATTATAACAACGGGGCCCTCCCCAGCTGTGTCTAACCTTTAGCTAGTTTTTCCCGATTTTTTCGCCCACGGCTCCAGTTTCTGTGTTCCCACGGCCGAAGCCATCCCCCGCAAGCTGTTTTTCAGGGCTTCCGCACCGGCAGCGCGCGGACTTGCCCCTCACAGACCATTTCTATAGAGCCACCCGGACAGACACTCCTACGCATGCATCCGGCCGACGACCGGCGGCCGTAGAGCGAGCCGCGCGATACTGGAATGCGTCGGCGACCCGATTGGGCGCTTCGGCGTCGCGCTCGATCCCCGTCTGGCTGGCGCGCTTGCTGGCCGGGAAAAATGCTGCGGATTTCTTCACCAAGTCAACACGAGCCAGTTACGCACGCTTTCGTCGAGACTTCGGTTGCAGCCTGCAATATTCCACCGACCGCGAAGCGATCGAGCAGATCGTCGCCGAGTGGAATGAACGATCGCCGGGCTAATTGTTCCGCTCACCCAGGCACCACAAGTGAGTCGCGCTGCGCAGAAAGAGTCGGCCAGCGGAGATAGCGGGGGATGCGTACACCGGCTCGTCGATCGAGTTACGGGCGATCTCCTCGTATTGACTCGTGCCCGCGCGAATCACCAGCGTGCTGCCGGCCTCGTTGGTAAAGTAAATATGCTCGTTGGTGGCTACCGGAGACGCGGTGAAGTCGCCTCCGAAGCGCTTCCGCCACAATTGTTTGCCTGTGTGAGCGTCCAAACACGTCGCCACGCCGTGGTCATCGACCAGATAGTACGCATCGCCAACCAGGATCGCCGAGGGGACATAGGGATTGCCCCGCGCACTCTTCCACGCGACGTGCGAATCGCTAACGTCGCCGCGGCCGCCCGGACGGATGGCATAGCTGGTGCCGCCGGGACCGCTCGTCGCGTAAAGCAAGCCGTGGCCTACCACCGGTGTCGGGATACACTCGCGGGCCATGCCGCGCAAGGTCCACAGGCTGCTGCCGTCGTGCGGGTCGAAGGCGTCGATCTTTTCCGAGCCGCAGAGGATCAGCTCATGCTCGTCGCGGTTGGGCACCGCGACACAAACCGGCGACGACCACGACAACCAAACCTCGGGCCGGTCGGTTTTCCAGCGATTCGCGCCCGAGCGCTTGTCGATCGCCAGTATGTATGACGCGCCGTAATGGTCGCACTGCAGGACCACGGTGTCGAGAAACAACAGCGGCGAGCTGGAAGCCGCGAAGCGATTCTCAAACACGCCATACTCGCTGGCCAACGATCGCTGCCAGATCAAGCGACCGTCGAAGTCGAGGCAAAACAGGTCGCCACTGCCGAAGAAAGCGAAAATGTGCTCGCCATCGGTGATCGGTGAAGGGCTGGCCATGCTGCTCTTCGTTTCGTGGTGGAGTGTTGGGGCCGTCCCCCAAAGCCGCGTGTGCCAGAGCTTCCGCCCGGTATTACGGTCGAAGCAAATAACGTGCAAGTCCTGCTGCTGCGCGCCATCGGAGGTGGTACACACAACGCGGTTGTCCCACACGATGGGGTTCGAGATTCCCGAGCCGGGCAAAGCGACTTTCCACTGCACGCCCGAGGCGACCGACCAGCTCGTTGGCGCACCACGATCTTGTGTCACGCCGTTTCGTTGTGAGCCGCGCCAGCCAGGCCAGTTTTCGGCCCGTGCTGGCAGCGTCAGCAACGACGTCGCGAGGATCAATGCAACCGTGCGGCCTTGAATCGGTATCATTTCGACGTTTCTGACTGTTTGGGAGAGCCCGACCGCAGGGCAATTCCGGCACCGCTCGAGTCCGAAAAACGCAGTTGCAGCGACCAGTTGTTGGCCACCTGCGGATCTCGGTTGGGCGGACCCTGACAAATCTTTACCAGCACGCGGTTGACGCCGCCCTTCAGTTGCACTGGGGTTGTGAATCGATCGAACCGGACTCCATTGAGCCATTGCTGTCGTGCGAACACTTTCTCGCCGTTGAGCCAGACCGTGCAATTGTCGTCGGCGCCGCAGCGCAGCTCGGCAGCCTGCTCACGGGGCGAGACGAGCTCGGCGTACGCGTAGCCGACTGCCTCCTTCGCAGGCGCCAAGGCCTTGACCAGGTCGACGAGACCCAAGGGGTCGGACGTGCGGTGGCGGACCCAGGCGATCTCGTGACCTTCCTGGCCAACATAGCGTGCTGCAAGGTCAACTTTTTCCTCCGGCGGAAAGACACGCTCGAAACCGCTGAATCCGGGCGCGTCGAACGGACCAATGGCCCACCAATCGACGATCAGGCCCAGATGGGCCTGCGTATCGACGTGTTCGCCAAGCGCCGCCAGCTTGTCGGCGGCGCGGACGCACTGAGCACTGGCACGTGCGTGTTCAAAGGCTTTGAGGAACTCGTCGTGGGCACCTTCCGAATCACCACTTTCTAGTGCGCGCTGGCCGGCGGCCAATGCCGTGTCGACCGCGTCACCGCGAAACTCGGCATCGTCGAGCTGTTTCGGGATCCAGCCCTTGGAAAACGAAGGCTCCAGTGCATCGCATAATCGCAAAGC
>CAZUPX010000303.1:0-2129 GCA_964622155.1 uncultured Planctomycetaceae bacterium
AGAAGGGGACGGAGTAGCGCAATTCTCAAAGCCACTTCCAGAAAAACCTCCGCCACCATGCCGACCGACGATTTCCCACAGATGATCGAGCGGTTGCGGGCCGGAGACCCGTCGGCGGCCGAGCAGCTTGTGCGCGACTACGAGTCGATCGTGCGGCGGCAGGTCCGGTTCGGATTGCGCGACCCCAAGCTCGGGCGCGTGCTCGATTCGATGGACATCTGCCAGGCGGTGATGGCCAGCTTCTTTGTCCGCGCGGCCTCGGGCGTGTTCGAAATCGCCAACTCAAAGGACCTCGTGAACCTGCTGGCCGCGATCACCCGCCGAAAACTGGCGGCGGCGGCCCGGACCCACTATCAGCAGCGGCGAGACGTTCGCCGCGCGACCCAGGATTCCGCGACCGTCAAGAAGCTTGTGGATCCTAATCCCACGCCGGGCCAGGATGCGGCGCACCGCGAGCTCGTCGCTCGCGTGCACGGGGCGCTCTCGACCGAGGAGCGGCAGCTTGCCGATCTGCGCCGCGACGGATGCGAGTGGATCGAGATTGCGAAGCGCGTCGGCGGCACGCCCCAGGCCCGGCGGATGCAGCTCGTGCGGGCCATCGATCGCGTCTCTGACGAGTTAGGACTGGACAGCCATGAATAATCCTAGCGATCCGCGTACGGACCCTGCTTCCACACCATCTCTGGTCGACCGTTACCAGCAGCATTGCCAAAGCGGTGCGACGCCCGACCTGGCCGGCTTCGTGGCCTCGGTTCCCAAGATCGACCCGCGCGAGCTGGCCGCCTTGGTACACGTCGACCAGCGCCATCGCCACGCCACTGGCACGCCGCTGCCGGCCGAAACCTATTTTGCGAGTTTTCCGGCGCTCCGCACAGACACCGAGCTGGCCTTGGATGTGGTCTACCAGGAGTACGTCCTCAAGCGCGACACGGGCGACGCCTACTCGACCGACAAATACCTGTTGCGTTTCCCCGATCTGGCCGAGCGGCTGGCGATGCAATTCGACTTGGACGGCGCGATGGGCGACGAACATTCCTTGCGCTCGATGGCAAGTGTGCCAGCAACCGTCGAACAATCGCCCGCGTATCCTCCTGGCACGGTCATCGGCGGCAGATACAAGCTGTTGGAGGAGATTGGCGAAGGGGGGATGGGCACGGTCTGGGTGGCCCAGCAGACCGAGCCGGTGCGGCGCCGCGTGGCGCTCAAGCTCATCAAGGCGGGCATGGACAGTCGGCAGGTGCTGTCGCGGTTCGAGGCCGAGCGCCAGGCGCTGGCGGTGATGGACCATCCGCATATCGCCAAGGTGCTCGACGGGGGCGTGACTGATCAGGGCCGCCCGTACTTCGTGATGGAATATGTCAAAGGCGAACCGATCACGGACTATTGCGATCATGCCCGGCTCTCGGTCAAGGAGCGCCTGAAACTGTTCGTGCAAGTCTGCCAGGCGGTGCAGCACGCCCATCAAAAGGGAATTATCCACCGCGATCTCAAACCCTCGAACATCCTGGTTTGTCCGTACGACGGCCAGCCGGTGCCCAAGGTGATCGATTTTGGTTTGGCCAAGGCGATGCACCAGCCGCTGACGGAACACTCGCTGTATACGGCCCACGGCGTGATGGTGGGCACGCCCTTGTACATGAGTCCCGAGCAGGCGGAGACCAATAACCTCGACATCGACACGCGCAGCGATCTGTATTCGCTGGGTGTGATCCTGTACGAGCTCTTGACCGGCAGCACGCCCTTAGAAAAGCGGCGGCTCCACGACGCCGCGTTCCAAGAGATGCTGCGTTTGATCCAGGAAGAGGAGCCACCCAAGCCGAGCACCAGGCTCAGCGGCAGCGGGTCGCTGCCGACGATCGCCGCGCAGCGGAGCCTGGACCCGGCGCAGCTCAGCCGGCTGGTGCGGGGCGACCTGGACTGGATCGTGATGAAGGGGCTGGACAAGGACCGCACGCGGCGTTACGAGACGGCCAGCGCCCTGGCGGCTGACGTTCGGCGCTACCTGAGCGAGGAGCCGGTGGAAGCTCGGCCGCCCAGCGCGGGCTATCGCTTGCGCAAGTTCGTGAAGCGCAACCGGCGTCCCGTCGTCGCCGCGGCGCTGGTGCTGCTGGCGCTGGTGGCGGAGCAAA
>CAZUPX010000304.1:0-1671 GCA_964622155.1 uncultured Planctomycetaceae bacterium
AGCTTGCGCAGCACCTCACGAATTTGTCGCAGCCGCTGCAAGCGCATTTCGAAGTCCAGGTCGGTCGACAGCAGCAATTGCTGCAGTCGCTCGAGCTTGACCAGCAGTTGTTTTTGTTCCTCGGAGGCCCCTTTCAGGGCCAGCTTCGCCAGCGCGGCCTGCGTCTCCTGCATCTGGTGCAGGATCAGCTCGTCGCGCGCGTACTTGACGCCGATCATCAGCCGCGATGAGTTCTCAGGTTCGAGCGACTTGAGCGTTTCGGACAGGCGGAACATGCGCTGTTCCAGCTCGCGCATTTCCTCGGCGACTTGCGCCTGGCGGAAGCTGAGCTCGTCGCCCGGGCCGACTTCCTTCTCGCTGCGCTGGCCCAGCCCTTCCGCGGCCGGCTTGGCAGGCGTCGCCGCTTTGTCCTCGGTTGCCGGCGCGCCCTCGGCGGCGATGAGAGAAAACGGCGCGAGGCACAGCATCAGTGTCCCCCACACCGCCAGTCGACCGACTTGCCGCATGTGGCCTGTCATGATTTGTTCCTCCCCCCCATTTGTAGAACAAGCGGCAGGCCGAGTCAAGAAACTCGTTAGTCCACTTGCGGGCTCGGGCCGTTCCACAGTGCAAAGCGAGCGATAGCAATTCACCTTACTCCTCAAATAGCGCATCCGTCCTCTTCTTTTGAATCTCTTCGGTACTCTTCAACACGTCGCCTTGCCGCTGGATGACCTGTTTGAGCTGGTTGACCACGTCGACAAAGCTTTCCCAGCGGGACATTTGAGCCAGGATCGTTTCCATTGTCTTGACGGCCTGTTCCGACAGCTCGTGCGTCTGGGTGCGGCGCACCTCGGCGATCGTCGATTGTTGCGCCAGCGCGTCGATTGAAGTTCGCAATTGCGCGAGCAGATCATCGTGCAACTCCCGCAGCGGCGCAATGATGCCGTTTTGCATCATTTCTCGCGCCGCCGGATCACCCAGGTCGTTGAGCGTCATTTCCACCAGCGACGCATCGAGCTGATTAGCGATCTGCCACACCTGCCGGCTGATCACCTGGTGTGCCCGGGCGACGGCGATGACCTCATCGGGCCTGGCCACGGTCGCCAAAGTTGTTGACTGTGCCTTGGCACTTGTAACCGCGGCATTGAACTTGGCCCGTTGCTCGCGCTGCCGCATCAGGATTTCATAGAACAGCTCGTCGACGCTGACGATTTGAAACACCAAAATGCGCGAGTTGCCCGTTTGCGTGCCGAGAGCACAGTTGTCAGTGGCCGAAGCGCGCAGCTTCAGCACGGTGCCGGGCGTGAGGTTGCGCTGGCCCAATTGCAGCTCGTAATCGAGTTCCATGTCGGTCAGCGGCGGCGCGCCGGCCGGTTGCGCGTCGGAAGGTGACTCGGCTGCTTTCGGTGAATCGGGTTGAAGGTCGACTCGCTCAGAGCTGACTTGCGGCTTGTCGTCTTTCAGTTCCGTCCGTTCCAAGTCCAGCCCCAGCGAGGCAACGCCAAAATCGTCGGTTGCGCGCACGGCCAGCGGAATGCGCGCGACCGGCGTAACCCGCCGCCCGACGCCGGAGGCGCGGATCGTCAATCGTGGCTCGCGGTCCTTGAGCAGCCCGACCGTGAGGAAGTATGGCTTGGAGCTCAGGCCGCCGCGCGTACCGACCAATCGAAACTCGAGCGCCAGCGACTG
>CAZUPX010000305.1:0-8507 GCA_964622155.1 uncultured Planctomycetaceae bacterium
CCGCCAGGCGGCTTTTGGATTGCTCACCTCGGGTCGGGCACGCGAGGCATTCCACATTCGCAAGGAATCGGAAAAAGTCCGTGAGCGATACGGCAAGAATCGCTGGGGTCAGTGCGTGCTGTTGGCCCGGCGGTTGATCGAGGCGGGCGTGCGATTGGTGCATGTCGGCTGGCCTCGCGAGCCGGGCGACACGGCGGTCGACAACCCCATGTGGGACACGCACGCCCAGAACGCCGACCGGTTGCAGGACGTGTTGTGCCCGATGTTCGACGTGGGGTACTCGGCCCTGATCGAAGACCTGGACCAGCGAGGTTTGCTCGACGAGACGCTGGTCGTGGCCATCGCCGAGTTCGGCCGCACGCCCAAGATCAACCAGTTCGGCGGCCGCGACCATTGGGGGCACGTGTTCAGCTTTGCGTTGGCCGGCGCCGGTATCAGTGGCGGCCAGGTGTACGGCACCAGCGACAAGATCGGCGGCCATCCAGCCAGCAACCGCGTCCAGCCGCAAGAGCTCGTGGCCACCCTGTTCCACCTGCTGGGCATCGGCCATGAAACGACCTTCCCCGATCGCACGGGCCGGCCCCTGACGGTCAGCAAGGGTGAGCCGCTGTGGAAGCTGCTGGGCACGACCCCGGCTACCACCGAACGGACCCAGCCTGACGGCGATGTGGCGTTGGTTCCGCCGTTCGACGAGCGACAGATTGTCGACACCGATTTCGAGAGCGGCACGCCCCCGGCGCCGCACGGCACCCAGTCGCGATTCAAAAGCTGGCAGGCATCGCCGATCTTGACCCCGGACGCGCCGGGATCGTTCGGCGTGAAGCTGCTGTCTGACTCGGTCAATTCGCACGGTGGAGCCTATCACGCCGCGGTGGGCTTTGGCCTCGAACCGACGGGCGCCGCGCTGGCGATACCGCAGGGGGCCAGGGCGATGCTCTCGCAAGAGGTCCGCAGCCCGCGGGCTGGCCGGTTCACGTTCACGGCTCATGCGTGCGGCGGCGGCACCAGCGGCGATGTCTATCGTGACCTGTTTTTGAAGAATTTTATTTGCCGCCTTGTAATTTTCGGCTTTTTGGATTTGAAGAAGGACCATCGCCAGCAGCGCGTCTTCTCGTCTGTCGATTTCCAGCCCGCGTGGCGCGAGGCCGGCAAACCCGGCTACGAAAAATTTCAGGTCTCGGCCACGCTCCGCAGCCAGGATGGCGGCGCGATGGAGACCAGCCGCGGCATCGGCGTGGCGATCGTCGTCGAGAAGACGACGCCTGGCGTGCTGGAATTGCCGGGTGGCACTGGCGTCTCGCCAGTGCTGGCGTCGAGGACGACTGGCATCCTGCCAGTGCAAGCCTTCCTCCGCATCGACGACGTCGAGCTGGTCTTCAACGCCCGCCCGCGCGACGACAGCGTGACGGTGTGAGTCAAAAGCCATCCAGCGTCGCCGTGCCATCGACCTCCGTTGGAGAGCCACGTCGCTCAGGCGACTTGTCCCTGCGGATGAGGGTGCTATTGGCCGCGCATTTGATCGTTGGCGTGGCACCGGCGGCGATGTACGTGGTCCTGCTCGACACCCGCTACCTGCCGCTGATGTGGGCGTTGGCTTCGGTTGGCCTTGGCCAGCTCATGCTCCTAATGCTGTGGGTGGGCATGGGCACGGCGGGGCCTGTGAGCCGCATCGTCGGTTCTCTATTCGGCAGCGCCTATCTGGCCGTCTGGCCGATCGTCTGGCAGATGCTGGTCGGCTGGAGCGACCGGATATTCTCGCCGCTCGACACCTTTGTGGTTTTTGCGCTAGCGTATTGGGCCGCAGTCCTCGTTTTGGGCGGCGCTTTTTTGCTCGTCTGTCGCCTCTCCGACATGCGGCTGATCGGCAGTGCCGAAGCGCGAGCGTCCGACAGCTCGTCGCAGTACACCGTTCGCCAACTGCTGGTGCTGGTCACGCTGGCAGCCGTCGTTCTGGCGGCAAGTCGCCTTGCGACCTCAGCGACGCAGGATCCCTCGGAGGTTTCGCGTCAGCTTACGACCGTGGTGAACTTGTTCGTGCTGGCGGCTGGTGCAGCCTGGGCCGCGCTGAGCCCCGGCCGTATCGGGTGGCGGATCATTGTCGTGATGCTGACCGCCATTGGACTTGTCTTCGTGCAAGCGCGCGGCGCACCGGCGCGCGAATGGCCCGACTGGCTTTGGCAAGTGTTCGGGTTTCGCCTGATGATTTTGATACTTCCGACACTGATCGTCATCGGCACGCTGTTGGTTGTCCGGTCGTGCGGGTATCGGCTATTGCGGAAGACCGTTCAACGGAGCGCTGCGACGAGGTTGGCTACGTAGTCTCCCACATCCTCGAGCACCCCTTCCCGCGACTTCTTCCCAGTACCGTCGCTGGCTTGGGCGATGCGGCGGACGACGGCGCTGCCGACGATCAGGCCGTCGGCCACTGGCGCAAGCTGACGCACGTGGTCGGGCGTGCTGATGCCAAAGCCGATGCAGATCGGCAGCGGGGTTTTTTCGCGCAGCCAGCCGACGTTGTCGACCAGGCTTTGGGGCAGCGTCTGCCGCTCGCCGGTGATGCCAGTGACTGAGACATAGTACAAGAAGCCCGTCGAGCTTTCGGCAATTCGCAGGGCCCGCTCGCGCGGCGTGGTGGGCGTGACAAGCTGCACCAGGCTAAAATCGGCCGCTCGGCAGAGTTTCGAGAGCTCGCCCGCCTCCTCGACCAGCAAGTCGGGCACGATCGCCCCGGCGGCCCCTGCCCTCTGCGCGTCGTCGACGTAACGGCTCAAGCCGTGCCGGAACACGATCGCGTAGCTGACCATCGTGACCACCGGCGCCGTAATTTTCGGCGTCACGCCGCCGAGCATTTCGAGAATCTGTGCGAGCTTAACCCGTTTCGACAGCGCCCGTGTGTACGACTCCTGGATCACCGGTCCGTCGGCGATCGGGTCGCTGTACGGAATTCCCACCTCGCACAGACTCGCCCCGCGCGCCACCAACTCCGACAACACGGCCGCCGTGAACTCCAGGTCAGGATCGCCAGCCGTGACAAACGGCATCAGCGCCTTTTTCTTCTGCGAGCGGAGTTGAGTGAAAAGCTGGTCGATGCGCGACATGTTATCAGATTAGGCCGACGGGGATGTTTGCCACCGAGAGCACCGAGAACACTGAGATGACACCAAGCAAGAATTATTCTTTGTAGCTTACAATATTCGGCCTTCGTCTCAGTGTCCTCAGTGTTCTCTGTGGCTAAATCTTCTTCTTGTCACCCATCAACCGCGCGATCTCGGCCGCGTCTTTGTCGCCGCGGCCCGACAGGCAGACGACGATCGACTCGTCCTTCGAGCGGGTTTTCGCCAGCTCGATCGCCTTGGCGATCGCGTGCGAGCTTTCCAACGCGGGCAAGATGCCTTCAGTCCGCGCCAAGGTGTGAAAGGCGGCCAGCGCCTCGTCGTCGCGGCAGTAGATGTATTTCACGCGGCCGATGTCCTTCCAATAGCTGTGCTCCGGGCCGACTCCCGGATAATCGAGTCCGGCCGACACCGAGTGCACGTCGCAAGTTTGCCCGTCCTCGTCCTGCATCACGTAGCTGTAGCTGCCGTGCAGTACGCCCGGCTGGCCGAACGACAGGGGCGAGGCATGATCGCCAGGTTTGGATGACCGCCCGCCTGCCTCGACGCCCACCAGCTCGACGTCCGAGTGCTCAATGAACGGATAAAACATGCCGGCGGCGTTGCTGCCTCCCCCCACGCAGGCCACGACCAGGTTCGGCAGCCGGCCAATTTGCTGCCGCGACTGTTCGATCGTCTCGCGGCCGATGACGGCCTGAAAATCCCGCACGATCAGCGGAAACGGGTGCGGGCCGACGACCGAGCCCAGAATGTAGTGTGTCGTCTCGACCGAGCTCATCCAGTCGCGCATCGCCTCGTTGATCGCGTCGCGCAGCGTCCGCGAGCCGCTGCTAACCAGCCGCACCTCGGCCCCCAACAGCCGCATGCTGAACACGTTGGGCTGCTGCCGGCGAATGTCCTCCTCGCCCATGTACACGACGCAGTCCAGGCCAAAGCGGGCGCAGGCGGTGGCGGTGGCCACGCCGTGTTGCCCCGCCCCGGTCTCGGCGATCACGCGGCGCTTGCCCATGCGGATCGTGAGCAGGGCCTGGCCGAGCGTGTTGTTGATTTTGTGGGCGCCGGTGTGGTTGAGGTCTTCGCGCTTGAGATAGATTTGCGCCCCGCCACACTCGTCGCTCAGTCGCCGCGCGTGATACAGGGGGTTCGGCCGGCCAACGTAGTTGCGCAGCAGGTCATCTAGCTCGGCCTGAAACTTGGGATCGACGCGGGCTTTGTCATATTCGGCGGCCAACTCGTCGAGCGCGCGCGTCAGGGTCTCGGGCACATATCGCCCGCCAAACGGGCCAAACCGCCCGGCACGATCGGGAACCTGGCTGGGCTGGTGCATCGGCGAGGACTCGACTCGAAAACGGGGAATTGGCACACCGATACTAACCCGACGCGCAAGCGAGGGATTCTTCCGATGATCTGGAACGTCCTCCGAATCCCTCGCTTGCGCGTCGGGTTCGTATGAGGACGCCGCCAGCACTGGCACGATCCTGTTGCGCTTCGGCGAAGGCTCCATTGTCGGCAGCGGCTCGCCAGCCGACAAGGGCCGTACGTACCGGACAGGCTGCCGCTACAACAGGTTCGAGGGATGCGGTTCGCGAGTGACCAGCGGCAGCACCTTGGGCTGGTAGATGTTGTTGTAGGCGTACGCCTTGCGATGGCCGTCGATGGCTTCTTGCGATTCCCAGTGCTCGCACAGATAAAAGCGGGTCTCGTCGTTCGTGGAGTGATACACCTCGAACCGCCGGCAGCCGGGCTCTTCGAGCGAGTGGCGGGCCTGCTCCTTCAGTAATTTGCCGACGGTCGCCACGTCGGCTTTGTCGTTCACTGTGAGCGAGATAATCAGGTGGATCATGGTGCGTTGGTTCCGGACTTGGTCGGCCGTGTCGGCGATCATGCAGCCGAGTTTACGCTGGAATGTATCCCGGTGCGGCAAGCGCCGCCAGTGGTAGAATTCTCGTGGTAGAATTCTCGTCGGCGGTTGCCGGAGTGATCGGCTCGCCTCTAGAATCGGGCGGTTGCAGCTAATGGAGGTTGCCAGGGTGCCGGAACTGCCCGAAGTCGAAACCATGCGCCGCGGGATTTTGCCGCTTGTCGGCAGCCGCATTGACGACGTGCACGGGGCCGGTTGTCGCAAGCGGCCGATTTCGATCGAGCCCAAGCTTCCCACGCTGCGCCGGCACGTTGTCGGTCGCCGGATTGCTGCCGCCGAGCGAGTCGGCAAACGCGTGGTCGTGCGACTCGACAACCAGGACGCGATTATCTTTGAGCCGCGGATGACAGGCCTGGTGCTGTTGACCGCGCCGCCGACCAAAGAGCACTTACGGTTGCGGTTCGAGCTGTCGGGCGGGCCAGTCGAGGAGTTGCTGTTCTGGGACCGCCGCGGTCTTGGTTCGGTGCGACTTGTGACCCCCAAGGAGTTCGACGCGAGGTACGGTTTGAGCAAGTTGGGCCCCGACGCCCTGGCCCTGTCGTGGAATGAGCTGAAACAGCGGCTGGCGTGCAGCCGTCGCGAAATCAAGGTGGCCCTGTTGGACCAGCGGTCCTTGGCCGGAGTGGGCAATTTGTACGCCAGCGAACTGTTGCACCGTGCCGGCGTTCACCCGAAGGCGCGTTGCCATCGGCTGCGAGACGCCCAATGGCGGCACGTTCACGAGTCCATGCAAGAAGTGCTCGAAGAAGCGATCCGCTATGAAGGATCCACCCTTGGCGACGGGACCTACCGCACGGCCCTGAATGGAGAGGGGGGCTTTCAGAACCATCACCGCGTATACGACCGCGCTGGCAAGCCGTGCCCCACCTGCCGCGGCGGCAAGATTTTGCGGATTGTGCAAGCCCAGCGGTCAACGTTCTTTTGCGCAGACTGCCAGTCGCGAACGGGTTGATCGCTGCACGATTGACTCCACCAGCGGAAACCAGCCGGGCTTTGGAACCTCCGCCGAAGGCAAAAACAATCGCGGCCTGCCCGGCTTTCCCTCCAGACTGGCCGCGAAGATGGCGGTCAGCACGCGCCACTATCGATTAATCTCCAAATCGCGCCGCGACCCGTGATGATCAGGGTAAAATCCAACCAAAATCCTGCCATGCCCAGGGTGGGGAGAAATTTGCATCGCACAGGGGCTTGATGTCTAATGGCACGCAACCGCCAACCCAGTCCGCCATTGCGCAAAAAAATCCAGGGAGGCCACCGTATGTCGAACATTCGAATTTGCCCCGATTGCACGTCGAGTTCCGAAGTTACACGGCGCGAGTTCTTGAAGACGACCGGCATTGCGACAGCCGCCGCCGTGGCCGTCGGCGCCTCGCCGGTGCTAGCACACGCGGCCGTGGCGATTCCGGCCGATTCCACGCCCGAGAGCGTCGCCAAGATGCTCTATGGGTCGCTGAGCGACGCGCAGAAGAAAGAAATCTGCTTCGCCTGGGATTTCACCGAGGACAAGCGCGGCCTGCTCCGCACCCGCGTGGCCAACAACTGGAACGTCACCAAACCCACGCTGACCAGCGACTTTTACACCGACGACCAGCGGGCGATGGTCAAGCACATTTTCGAGCACATGATTCAGCCCGAATGGCACGAGCGGATCTACAAGCAACTGGAAGACGACGCCGGCGGCTACGGGGAACAGCAGAGCATCGCCATGTTCGGCACTCCGGGCGAAAAGTTCGAGTTCGTCATGACCGGCCGGCACATGACCCTCCGCTGCGACGGCAACAGCGCCGATCACGTGGCTTTCGGCGGTCCGATTTTTTACGGACATGCCGCGCAAGGCTTCAACGAAAAGGCCAACCATCCGGGCAACGTTTTCTGGCCCCAAGCCGTGGAAGCCAACAAGGTCTATCAAATGCTCGACGGCAAGCAGCGCAAGCTGGCCCTGGTCGACAACCTGCCTAAGGAAGAGGCCGTTGCGTTCCAAGGCACCTCTGGAAAGTTCCCGGGCATCCCAGTGACCGAGCTGTCGGCCGACCAGAAGTCGCTGGTGCAGACGGTGCTCGGCAAGCTGATCGAGCCCTATCGTCAGAGCGACCGCGACGAAGCCCTGGCCTGCATCAAAGCCCAAGGTGGCATCGACAAGTGCTCGCTGGCGTTCTATCGCGATGGCGACGTCGGCAACGACGAAGTGTGGGATTGCTGGCGGCTGGAAGGCCCCTCGCTTGTCTGGTACTTCCGTGGCTCGCCGCACGTCCACGCGTGGGTGAACGTGGCCGCCGATGCGAGCGTGAAAACCAACGCGTAAGTTGAATTACCGCGAGACAGCCACAAAACCGAAGCCGGCCCCTGTAACACGGAGGCCGGCTTTTTTCATTTTGCAGAGGTTTGCCGTTTCCTTGACAAAATGAGCCTTGCGCGCGATGGTGAACCTGAGGCACCCATCCGCGCCACCGTTCGGGGGCTTGATGAGCCACTTCTTGACCAAGCGTCGTCGCCATCTCCTAGCGCTGTGCCTGCTGGCTGCCACTGCCCCGGCGGTTGTGGCCCAGGAGGCCCCTGAAAAAAGCGCGCCGGCACCGATGCCGCCGCGGGCCGCCGCCGAATGGCCGCTGGAAAAAGTCATGCTCGACGATGGCCGCACCTATCAAGGGCTCGTCGAGTCGGAATCCCCCTCCAGCATTGAATTCGTCGAGGTTCACCGGCCGCGCGGCAAGCCGATGTACCTGGTCGTGCGCCCGATCAGTCGCAAGTCGATCGCAAGGTGGGAGCGACTCTCGACAGAGGAGCAGGAAGTGCTTCGCGGGCGCTTGGAGCGACACAAGCATCGGGCATTGGTCGAGGCGCGGCGGATGGAGGACCTGGCGCTGGAGGCCACGCGCCGCGACGGGGAGCTGGTCTGGCTGTACGAGGGCAATTGGTTTTCTCTCGAGAGTACCGCGGCCGAGGCAATGACGCGCCGCTCGATCGTGCGGCTCGAGCAGATCTTCACGGCTTATCGCCAACTGCTCGCGCCCCGCTGGAGTGCGCCCCGCCGGCTGCACGTCCGCGTGTTCGGCACCAGCGATCAGTACCACAAAGCTCTTCGAGAGTTGGGCCTGGCGATTGCCAATCCGGCCGTGTATCTGGCCGACAAGAACCTGATCCTGGCCGGCAGCGACATGAACCGTTTTGACGCCGAGCTGGCCGCCGTCAACCGGCAGCATCGCGAGGTCAGGCAGCAGCTCGACGCGCTGGTGGCCGCCACGCCCGCTCGGCTGAAGGAGTTGGGCGAGGACTTGAAGAAAAGCGACATCCCAGCGGCCGAGCGACTGAAGATCGTGCAGGCCGAGCAGAAGAAGTGGGACGATGAGCGCAAGGCGGGACGCAAGAAGCTGGTGGCCATGGAGCGCAAGAACGCCGCCAAGTTCAACGAGGTGGCCGGCCAGATGTTCACGCGGCTGGGGCACGAGGCGTTTCACGCTTACCTGGAGACTTTC
>CAZUPX010000306.1:0-3522 GCA_964622155.1 uncultured Planctomycetaceae bacterium
TGTGGTCGACGCGGATGTTCATCGGCTCGAGTATCAGCATCACTTTGTGCTCTTCGGCGATGGGGGCGACCTTCTTCAAGCCGGCGATGATGTTGTCGTGCATTTGGGGCTGGGTCATGCCTGGCTGATCGTCGCCACCGACCACGCACATCTTGTTGCAATTCAAACGTTTGGCGACGCCGCAAGCTTCCTCGATTTTTTTGACCAGCATGTCGTGGTTCTTGGGGTCGTTCATGCCGGGCCGAAATCCCCAGGCCGTGAATTGCGAGATCGACAGCTTCAGCTCGTCGCACAGTTTGGCCACCGCGTCGATATCCTTGCCTTCATAGGGCCAGAACTCGACGGCCGGAAAGCCGAGCGCCGCGGACGCACGCAGGCGATCGAGAAACGGAAGCTTCCGAAACCACATTTCCACATTGACGGCAAACTTGGTGTGCGGAGTCTTGCCCAACGTCGACGAATCGTCCGAGGCTGCCTGTCGCTCGGCCGCCGAAAGCGTCGTTCCGCCGGCAACCATCAACGCCGATTCCAGAAATGTGCGTCGATCAAAGGCCATGGTCGTTCCTCCAGAAGAGCTTTCGGGTATGCGCACGTCGTTAGCTAGCCTCTGTGAGGCCGGATGTCCTGCCGGTTTGATGCTCAACCGGGGTCACAGACCCCGGCCACAGCAGGAGTGTCATGTCATACCATAAGTTTCAAGGTCGCATTCAACCCCTCACCGCGCCCAAAGTATAATTTGTCCTTGCACCGGCCGCCACGGTCACAATGGGTCGACCGAAGGGATGAAGGTTATGAACCACCGCGCCCAACTCGATTGCTCGCAGTGCGGTTACACAACCGCATGCGGACCTGGGGCCATGATTGACTGGCTGCGGCAAGTCCGCATGGTCCGACGCGACGCGTCGCCCGACCCTGAACTGATTGGCGAACTGTTTCGGGTGTCGGGCGGCAAGTTCAAGTGTCCGCAATGTGGAGCGATGGGCCTTACGGTGGGGCCGGTGGAAGACGACGATTGTGATGACGCGTGGGGCATGGGGCGCGTGTGCGAGGTGTGCCAGCGACCCATCGCGCGCGAGCGATTGCTGGCGGTGCCCGATGCTCGGCTGTGCATCGAGTGTCAGGCGCGGGCCGACCGCGGCGCTGACGACACCCCAGTCGAATACTGCCCGCGCTGCGGCGGCACGATGATCGTCCGCCCGACGCGCGGCTCTGGCATCACGCGGTATGCGCTGGTGTGTCCGAGTTGTAGAAGCTAAGACATGGAGAAGCGGGTGTTGAGTTCATGAGAGTCCCGACACGCATGACAACTACCGTTGGCGTCGCGCTACTGGCCGCTTTGACGGCCGTGGTTTTGTCGGCTGGCTGCGTACGATCGTCGCCAGCCGACGATGACGATCCAACCCCAACCGAGCCAGGCCTCACCGAACAAGCCCGGGCTGTCCGCGCGGGAGAGTCGAATCAACTACGGCTCGCACACACGCTAGTGCAAGATTCCGATCTGAGCGTGCTGGACGGCCTGGAATCGAAGTTGGATCGGGTCAACTTCTCGCGCACCCAGATCACCGACGCGGGTCTTGTCCAATTGTGTCGCATGACCAACCTCGAACAGTTGCGGCTCGCTAGCCCGCGCGTCACCGATCGGGGCTTGGCGTCGTTGAAGGATCTCACCCAGCTGCGATTTCTGCACCTGCTGGACATGCCGATCACCGACGCGGGCTTGGATCAACTCCACTCGCTCAAGACGCTCGAATCACTGTATCTCGACCGGACGAAAGTGACCGACGAGGGGATCGGGCGGCTGCTGGAAGCGCTGCCGCACGTTCATCTACACGTCGACGACCATCATCCGAGAGGCGATTGAGCGGACAGATAGCGCTATCCCAGGGACGCCGTCCCTGTGCGTAACCCTGTGCAAACGATATGGTCGCGTGCGGGGAAAAAAGGAGCAAATTCAGTGCGCGTTAGGCGCGGGGGCCGGGGCGTGTTGTTACAATCGTGGCTATTGCGAGCTTGGATCCGTTTCAGGCTCAGTCCACATGGGCAACGTCGGCTTAAGCATCTTGGAGAAGGAGAACGCTAATGAGACGCACCGGTATTTCGTCATTGATGCTGCTCTGTCTTGCCGTCTGCTCGCGCTACGCCTGGGCGACGCCCATGGTGCAGATTCGCCTGGAGGTAGAGGACTTGCTCAACAACCCGATCACCACGATTCCGATGGGTCAAGGATTTCTGTTGAGCGGTTTTGTGAAAGATCTTCGCCCGACAAACGCCAATGGCGTTTTTGCGGCGTACCTGGACGCGACTTATAATTCGACGTTGGCCGCGGTGAACGGGTCCATCCTGCACCCCGCGCCCTATACGATTGCAACAAGTGGCAGCACGTCGACGCCCGGACTGATTGACGAGGTGGGCGGCGCCGATGGCATTAGCACACTGGGTCCGACCGAGCGACTGCTTTTTACAGTCCCCTTGCTGGCGAGTTCCACGGGGATAGTGACGTTCGCAAGCAATCCGGCCGACGGACTTGGCCACGACGTCTTGCTGTACGGCCTGGATAATCCTGTTCCGCCGGCCGACGTCATTTACGGTGCGACATCTCTGACGATCGTACCCGAACCGTCCAGCGTCGTGCTCGCCGGCCTGGCGGCATTGTTGTTAGGTGCGTGTGCCTGGCAAAAAAAAGGGTGCCAGGAACCAATTATCCGGCTGCCCGGCGTCTCTCGGCATTGTGTACCCGCTGGGAAAGATCCTCTAAGATGTGCGGTATTGCTTCTGAATAAAGGCGAACAGTATATCTGCTACGCATGCCATGCTCACGCCTCGTGACCATGCGCGCTGGCAGCGGCTCAGTTTGCATCTATTCGAGGGTCGACAATGATGAAGCGGCATCGAACGCGAGTGATCGTGGGACTGGTGTTGGTAGGGGTCGCAGCCGCACTAGGCACGATGCGGCTGGCCAGTAGCGGCGTCGACATGACCGCCGCGGCGCAAGCGTTCGTCAAATCGCTGTCGCCCGAGCAAACGGCTCAGGCTGTGTTGTCCTACGACACGCCCAAGCGCACTGACTGGCATTACATTCCCAAGCCCGCGCGCAAGGGTCTACAAGTAAAGGAAATGAGCGAGCCGCAACGACAGGCAGCCCACGCCCTGCTGAAATCCGCACTCAGTGCCGCCGGCTACGGCAAGGCGACGAAGATCATGCAGCTCGAGTCGCTGCTCAAGGAATTGGAAAAGTCGAAGTCTGGAGCGCCGCTGCGGGATCCGGAGCGATACTACTTCACGCTGTTCGGTTCGCCGGAGGCCGCCGGCAAGTGGGGCCTGAGCGTCGAGGGGCATCACCTGTCGCTTAACTTCGTCGTCGAGAATAACAAGGTGGCCTCGTCGGCGCCGACCTTTTTTGGCGCCAACCCAGGCGTCATCATGGCCGACTACGGGCCGGGTTTCGAAAAAGGCACGCGCGTGTTGAGGAACGAGGAGGAACTGGCCTTTCAACTCTTGAATTCACTGAGCGATTCTCAGCGC
>CAZUPX010000307.1:0-2199 GCA_964622155.1 uncultured Planctomycetaceae bacterium
CTTTTCGCCGGATGGGAAATGGTTCGTCACGGCCGGCGACGATGGCAAGGCGCATTTCTGGCATCCGAACTCTCCGCGAGAGTGGCTGGCGATCGACCACGGCGCGGCCATTCACGGCGTGGCTGTTGCGCCGGACGGCGACCTTGTGGCCACTGCCGGCGCAGACGCGCTCGTGCGACTTGCCAGCGTCAAAGACAAAAAGTCGCTCCGCGCGCTCGAAGGTCACGGCAACCCAGTGCTGGGAGCCGCTTTTTCCCCAAAAAGTGGAAAATGGCTGCTCTCGTGGTCGCGCGACAAGACCGCGCGGCTGTGGGACTCCAGCACCGGACGCGAGATGGCGGGCTCGCCGCTGCGCGGACATAGCTGGTGGGTCTGGTCGGCCGCGTTTTCGGCCGACGAAAAACAGATCGTCACCGCCGGGCAGGACGGTAAGGTGATCGTCTGGTCGTTCGATCCCACCGTGGCCGAGCCGATCAAGAAACAGAAGGAGTTTCTGGGGCATCAAGGCGCCGTGTTTGCCGCGGCATTCTCGCCCGACGGCAAGCAAGTGGTATCGGCGGGGCATGACAAGCGTGTCCTCGTCTGGCAGCCCGAGCGAATCAAGGACGTCGAGTTGAAACAACTCGTCGCTAACGAGCCGATCGCGCCGCAGGAAAGCCGAGCGTTCGAGGGGCACGCCGCTCCGGTGCGAGCAGTCGCTTTTTCGGCCGACGGCCAGTTTGTGGTCAGTGGCGGCGATGACAACACGGTGCGGATTTGGGAAACCATCGATGGAAAGTTGCGCAGCGTGCTGCGCGGCCACAGCCGGCCGGTGCAAGCGTGCGTGTTTTCGCCCGGATCGCGGCAGGTACTCTCGGCCGGCCGCGAGGGGCAGGTCAAGCTTTGGAACCTGGCAGACTACAAGCACGCCGGAGCGCAAGGCCGCGTTTTAGAGGGGCACGACGACGCGATTCTATCGGGCGCTTTTTCGGCCGACGGCCGTCGTATCGTCACCGCCAGCCGCGATCACACGGCGCGCGTCTACGACGCCGCCTCGGGCGAGTCTCTCTTCACACTCAAGGAAGGGCACGAGTTTCTGGCGTCACGCGCGATCTACTTCAATCGCGGCCGCTGGTTGTTGACGGCCAGTGGCGACAGCACCGTGCGCATCTGGGACGCCGCCACGGGCGGACAGTTGGGTTCGATCGAAGGCACCGGCCGCACCGCCGCCGTTGCCGTCTCGCGCGACGCGAAGTGGGTTTTGACAGGGACCCCCGTCACGACTCTAAAACCTTCCGAAGCGAACGGGCGCGCCGCCACGGACGTGGCCGGCGCCGTCGACGAGTCGCAGCAGGCGATCGCCCTGTGGGATCTCGACACAGAGGGCCACTCGCAGCCGCACGAGTTTCCCAAGGGACAATTCGGCGTCGGGCATCGCGCAACGGTGACGGCCGTGGCAATCTCGCCGGACGGTCGCTGGTTGTTTTCTGGTGACGATAGCGGCGTCGGCAAGCTGTGGGACGCCGCCACTGGCGCCGAACGTGCGACGCTAAAGGGACATACCAACGGAATTACCGAAGCGTGCTTTCTGCTCGACAGTCGGCGGCTCTTGACATCGAGCAATGACGGCACCGTCGCCCAATGGGACGTGGCCACCGGCAAGGAACTGCCGCTAACGCTAAAGCACGCCGACGCTCAAAGCCGCGACGCCTACGACGTGCCGATGACGGCTATGGCCCTCTCGCCCAACGGCCGGCAATTGCTGACTCTTTCGGCCGGCGTACAGGGAGCGACGCGGCACACCGCCATTCGATTGTGGGACATCGAGCGGGCGACGCTCGTTCGCGAGGTATACCGAGGGGCCGAGGTCGTCACGTCGATCGCCTTCGCCGAGGGTGGCCGCGCGGCGCTGGCCGCCGGCTCGGCAACGCAAACATCGGCCGTTGGCGATCAGGCAGACCGCGGCGTGGTCCGACGATACGACTTGGACACGGGGCGCGAGGTCACCGGACCTGGCGGTGAGGCGTTTCTGGATTTCAGAGGTCGTCATGAGGTCGTGTGGTCGGCGATTGACGCGCCGCGCGAAGGGGGCGTGTTGACGATCGGCGGCAAGGGAGCGGCCTTGTGGGATCCGACGAACCTGGCCCGGCCCGAACGTGTTTTCAAGCCGCACAGTGGCGTCACTTCGGCCGGGTTTTCCGCCGACGGCAAGTGGATCGT
>CAZUPX010000308.1:0-1660 GCA_964622155.1 uncultured Planctomycetaceae bacterium
CTTGAGAATCACGCCGTACGGGGCGATATCGAAGCGGCCCTCGTAAAGCTGTGCCAGCGGCTGCACCACCGTGGCCACGATGTCGGTACAGCTTCCGACCGGCTCGGCCAGGATCACATCGGGCCGGGCTTCGGCTTCCAAACCCTCCACGGTGCTCATCAGCTCGTTGAAGTTGCAGCAGAAGCAGGCTCCGGCGACCTCGCCCACCAGGTGCCCTTGCATCCGCAACGCTTGCGTGTCGACCAGATCGGTCGCCTGATCGTTGGTCACAATGCCAACCTTCAATCCCTGACCTTGAAATCGGCGCGCGAGGCGTCCGATCGTAGTCGTCTTACCGCTGCCCAGGAAACCACCGATGAGGATGAAGCGAACCGGTTTCATAACGGTATCTTAGCGGCACCGATCGGGGACGTTCAAGCACTTCCCGGATAGTCCGAACCGCCAGCCGATGCAGTGTGTTGCTTGCCACTTGCGATTATTCGTCCTGATCCGGCTGGCCAACAGCGCGCAGGTAGCTCGCCAGACGAGCTTGCAAGTCGATCAAGTTCTGCCAGTGCCGCACTTCGAGGGTCACGCGCTCGGCCTCGGGCTTGATCGTGACCGAGGCCAACAGATCGCGAATCCGCAGGTGAAGATACTCCAAAAGCTCGCACAGTTGGGCCGCCTGGCCGGGGCTGAGCCGCTCGGGCAGCTCGGGCGCTTGCAGCGTGTGCAGCGTGCTTTGGATGTCGGGGTCGGCGCTCCAGTTAAGTTCGAATTCCAACGAACCGGCCATCGCCGATTGCGCCTGATCTTCGTGTCCGATCGTGCCCGACGGGGTCAGTCCCCCGCCGCGAATCGAAGCCAATCGCTGGGCGATCTGCTCGCGCGAGCCGAACAACAGCACCGAGCGACCCAGGCTGATGATGTCGCCGTAGCGCAGGATGCGCAGTTGAATGACCTCGCCGTTGACCTTCGTGCCGTTGGTGCTTTCGAGGTCGGTGAGCACGACCTTGTCCTGGTCTTCCTGAATCTTGACGTGGAAGCGGCTCACCCTCTCATCGTTGAGCTGCAGCGAGTTTCCTTCCTCGCGGCCGATGGTCACCGGAGTCGAGAGCCCGTCGAAGACGCGTCCGCGGTCGGCTCCGTCGATGACGCGTAGAGTAATCTCGGCCATGGCAGTCGCAAGCGCCGGGTGGAGAAAAATGAAAGGTTCGTATCCGCGACAGGCCCCCCGGCAACCTGCGCTTATAACATGCACCGCCCCAAGGCTCAAGCGGCGGGCCAGCACGACGCAGGTCGGCCGCCGCTTGTCGAAGTAACGTCTGCGGCGTATGTTGAATTTCCGTGTCACGCGCCCGTGGCGCAATTGGATAGCGCATCGGTCTTCGGAACCGAGGGTTACAGGTTCGAATCCTGTCGGGCGTACTACTCTTTTCTTGGCGTCGATCGCGATGCAATCTGACGCATCGCGGTGCGAACCGGCGCACAACTCGCCACGCGTTTGAGGTTTGCGGCCGCGCGATTTTTTTGTCGCTCGTCACTGTGACGAGTCGATGATTGGAAGGCAAGGCATCGTCAACAGGGTCTCCAATTGGCGTCTCGCGGACCTGGGCAGCGGCGTGAGGATGCGGGATAATGCCGCTCGCCCAAGCCCAGGAGCGACCCGATGAGACTGCCG
>CAZUPX010000309.1:0-2819 GCA_964622155.1 uncultured Planctomycetaceae bacterium
TGCTCCGTCAGCCGCCGCGTCAGTTCGCCGGGCAGCTTTTCCCTCAGCATTTTTTCGGTCGCCTGCTTCCATTCATCGAACAGTGCCCATTCTCTAAGGCGAGCATTAACGATGCTGCGAGTCTCGTTTCTTCCATACAACAACCGTCTAACAAACAGCTCTGATTGTCTGGCGGCCAACGGCTGGGTCTGTTGGTTCGTACGCGGGAGCCACGTGCCCAATAGGCCCGCGAAGCAGTCCACTGGTGTGTCATCATCAAGCCACACCCCCGACAACGGCAACCAGTCGCCATCGCCACTCGGCACGCGTAAGCACGCGAGCGCAGAAGCTACGTGTTCGGGGGGGCAAGGACGGCGAAGGTTTTCCCAAAACTGTTTTCCGTGAGTCTGCCATGCTTCGAGGTTGCCCATCCGCGTGGGCAATTCCGCCCATGTTGGGTTGAAGATTGGCTTCGAGAGCTTGCGAAACTGTTCGGGCAGGCACCCCTTGAAGACATGCGCGGATTGCCAGACTGCATCTCGCCCCCATTCTGTCAGTCGCACGAAGCACGAATGCCACTCCGGCGACAGATCGGTGCCGCATGGCTCGGCCATGAGGTCACCCAGTTTTGCGTGTTTGCCGTCCGCACTTTCAATCAAGGCTTCCCCCAAGGTTCGTTCCAACGAGCCGCTGGAGTGACAACTGGTGGATAGATACGCGAGCATCGCTGCCCGGCGGACTTCAGAAGTAAACTGCGGATTGGCGAGGATGCCTGCGAACGCTTCGCCAACCGCATCCGGGCTGGCTGCCTCGACGCCAAAGACCGCCGCATTTTCAGAGACGAATGAGGGAAACGCCGCGCCAAGCTCTGGCGTCACGGCGAGCATTGCCCACGCCTTCTCTGCTGCCTGACTTTTGGATACTGCCACACAAAGCGAACCGCTTGCGCACACGCGTCGCCCACCAAGGCTCCGCATAACAGCTTTGTCGACAACGACGCATTTTAACTCCTCGAAGACGATATTCGCCCATTTGGCTGCCCAGTCCTCGTTGTCGCGCATCTGGGCCGGCCGGGACTCGATCAGTTTCTCAAAACTCCATTTGGCACCTGCCACACTGTCGAACCTCGCGTCCACCCAAGCTGCCGTGCTCCGGACGGCCTGGCGGAGTTGCTCCTCTACTTTGGCAGCATCCTCTGAATTCCAGTTATCGCGAGACAAGTTGGTGGGGAGCTTGAGATGCAGGTGGAAGCGAAATGGCCAACTGCCAGCCTTGAGCGCGTTGAGCGGGAAGAAGGCGTAGGCTGCGCCGTCCTTCAGGGCAACTCCTTGCTCACCGCCATCCTCATCTTTTTCGATCCGCAGCCGGTGATGTCTGTCGGCATGAATCGCCACCTGCCAAAGCCGGGGAGGATCAGCATCTTCCAGTCGCCAAAACCGGGACGGGGATGGTTTCTGTCCGGATGACTGCGTGGTCAATTCGACCTTCACCGCGCTCGCTGTGCCGGTCAGAGCATTTGCTAAGTCGTGCGGCGTTACCTTCATCACCAGTTCGTGCTGGCCAAGTTGGACAAGGCGAATGCTGCGCAGGAATAGCGGGCAGACTTGGTAAACCTTGTCGGCCTCGCCCTCCACCGCATGTCGGACATCGTCCAGACGGTCCGGACGAACGTGGAAACAGAAGAGCGTTCCCCGGTCCGTGGTCCGCAAGTTGATCGTGCGGTGCTCCAAGTCTGGTGGAAGCTCGGCAAGGAATTCGGGTGTGCAGTAGCCGAGCCGCGATACAGGTGCGCCATTGAAAGCAGCGCCCTGCGTGTCCCGCAGCCGCTGAACAATCGCCTCCAGTCGGCGGGGATTGGGATGGGAGGCAGCATCCTCCTCACGGCAGATTGGGAGCCGGAAGCAGAACGGATTGGACTCCGAATCCCAAGTGCGGACGAATACTTCGCTGGCCATCCGGTAGCTGGACTTGAATCCGATACCGAATCGGCCAATCGTTTCCGCGCTGAGAGCCACAACTTGGTCGCTGGCGTGGACGAAAAAGCGTGAGAGTCCGAGGAGGTCCAAGGAAGTCAGCTTCCGTCCGTTGTTGCTGACGAGCAGCCAGTCGTTCTCAAGCCGGATACGCACTTCGCCCTCGCGACCGTTGCAAGCGTCGTCCGCGTTCTGTGCTAACTCCGCGAGGTAATTCGCGGCGAGAGCACCCCGGTGGAGCAACAGTTCCCGGACTTGAAGCAGAGCGAGGTGCGGCGGGCTGTTCAACTGAAGCAACCAGTCCGCGTAAACTGCGTCGCAGAGTTGCTCAGGGCAGAGTTGGTCCAACGCCTTGCCCAAGAGTTGAAGATCAGTGAAGTGACCTGGGGTCAGCTCCGGAATGATCTTGCCGTTTGCTCCGGCAGCGAAGGCAGCAGGATAAAAGATGTCGGGCATTGGGTTAGGTCCGCAGGTCATCCAGGAATTCCGACGCCGGTTCGACGCTCGTGACCAGTAGATGATCCCGCGCCCGCGTACAGGCGACGTAGAGCAGGTGGCGCTCGGTGTCATAGACCTCTTCCAAGTCGGCGTCGTCGCCAACGGTTTCGATGCGCTCCTGCAAGGGGATGATCTCGTCGTCGCAGGCCATCACCGCCACGGCGCGGAACTCCAGTCCCTTGGCCAGGTGCATGGTGCTGATCGAGACGTGACCGGTGGCCGTCTCGACGTGCTCATCGAGAATTTTGAAGGGCAAGCCTGCCGCCTTGACCGCGGCTTGGGCGCGAGCGAGTTGTCCCTCCGAGCGCACGAACACGCCGAACTCGTGCGGCAGGACGCCGGCTTTCGACTGCTCGGCAAGCCATGACG